>JASBSN010000103.1 GCA_030148915.1 Thiogranum sp. | reverse complement strand
CGGCGCGGCTTGGGCCAAGGTCTGTCGGATATCACCGCGGGTCTGCGCCTGCGCTACGAAATACGGCGCGAATTCGCGCCTTACGTGGGGGTTGAATGGGCGGGCAAGTTTGGTGACACGCAGGATCTGGCCAAAGCCGCGGGTGAGAATATTCACGACACCCGGGTGGTCGCCGGTTTGCGTTTCTGGTTCTAGATGTTCACTGCAATGGGGTAATAGTGAGATGAGAAAGACGATGGTGTTTCTGGTAATGAGTGTACTTCCGCTGGCGGCGCTGGCCGGTGGCGCTGGCGGCCACGGTCACGACATGAGTGAAGGCCATGATATGGAACATATGGAACATATGGGGCATGACAAGCACGACGATGAAGCCGGGAGAAAAGGCGATCCGGCCGATGTGCAGCGCACCGTCGATGTGACGATGAGCGACAATATGCGGTTTTCGCCCTCGACCATGAAGTTTAAAAAAGGCGAAACCGTGCGCCTGGTTGTGCACAACAGTGGCCGGATCCGCCACGAACTGGTGATCGGCACGATGGCGGAGCTGAAAGAACACGCGGCGATGATGCGTACCGACCCGACAATGAAGCACGCCGACGCCAATATGCTTGCGCTGGATCCCGGCAAGAAAGGTGAATTGGTGTGGAAGTTCGATCGGGCCGGTACATTTGATTATGCCTGTCTGGTGCCCGGTCACCTCGAAGCGGGCATGCGCGGAGAAATCGTGGTGAAGTAAACGCGCTCAGATGTCGAGATATACCGGTTGGTCCCGGTGACTCCAGCGGCCCATAACGCCCGTCTATCGACGGGCGTTTTTTATGGAACAGCGTAAAAAAATACTCCGAACAAGTGTCCCTGTTTTGATCCTTATCAAGGCGTGCGTCTGTTTGAATAGACTATAAAGTCTTTACAGACCGAAGAGAATGACGCAGCATTTGCGGGCACAATTGGGTCACTGTCCACGCACACAGCAACGGAGAAAGCACATGAAACAGCTATTCAGTGGATCGAGGTTGACGGCGCTGACAGCCGCCATGGCATTTGCTCTGCCTTTGCAGGTATCGGCCGATGCCGCTTATGACGCACTTAAATCGCAGGTGGAAACGCTACAGAAACAGCTCCAGGAAGTTCAGGGGGCACTGCAAAAATATCAGCAAGACACAACATCCAGAGAGGAGATCACGGAACTCAAGAGTAATGTCGCGCAACTTTCGGCGCAAACCTCGGAATGGAAGAACGCCGAGTCCGTGGTGCATCTGGCCGGTTATGGGGATGTGACCTATTCGGACGGAAAAAATCAGAATGGCGCCTTCTCCGGCGCGCGTTTCAATCCAATCTTTCACTATCAGTATCGCGACCTGCTGATGATGGAAGCGGAACTGGAAACGGCGATCGAACAGGACGGCACCACCTCGACCAGTCTCGAATACGTGACCATGGACCTGTTCGTCAACGATTATCTGGCGCTGATCGCCGGGCGGTTCCTCAGCCCGCTGGGTCAATTCCGCCAGAACTTCCACCCCTCATGGATCAACAAATTGCCCACGCCGCCGCCGGGTTTCGGTCACGATCAGGCAGCGCCAAATTCAGAAACCGGGCTGCAGGCACGTGGCGGTTTTCCGCTGGGCGAGCGTAGCCGCTATGTCAACTATGCCGCCTACGTCGGCAACGGGCCCATCCTGGAAATACTCAATGGCGAAATCGAAGCCATTGAAGCCGTAGGGCGGACCTCGAACGATGACGACAAATTGGTGTTTGGCGGCAGACTGGGGTTTCTTCCTATTCCCCGGCTTGAGATCGGGCTCTCGGGTGCCACCGGCGAAGTGGCCGGGGCAGACGAGCCGGGCGCGACGCGCAACTATAATGTCTATGGCGCAGATTTCGCCTACAAGTGGAGGAGTCTTGCCCTGCGCAGCGAGTATATCAAACAGAAAGTCGACGCTGAGGCAAGCAGTGCCGCACCGGACTCGGCCAGCTGGCAGACTTGGTATGCGCAGGCAGCTTACCGTTTTGCTCCGACCGGATGGGAGGGTGTGGTGCGCTACGGCGACTATAACTCTCCGAATAACATAAACGACCAGAAGCAATGGGCGCTGGGCGTGAACTACCTGTTTTCGGCCAATGCGATGGTAAAACTGGCCTACAATTTCAATGACGGTGAGAAGGGCTCGGCGGCTGACGACGACCGCTTCCAGGTTCAATTCGCCTACGGATTTTAGAGGGAGTATGACATGAACAGTGTATCTACATCGAGAAAATTGAACCTGGTTGCAGGCCTATCACTGGGTATGGTCATCGCCCTCCCGCTTGTGCCGGTACACGCTGAACAGGTGGACGGCAAGGCAGGGTCTGCCGCTCGCGGCGCCAAGAGCTGGAGTGAAAACTGTACGCGTTGTCATGAGATAAGGGATCCCATGGAGTTCCGCGATGATCTGTGGAAACCCATCCTCACCCATATGCGGGTGCGGGCTGGGCTGACCGGGCAGCAGCAACGCGATATTCTGGCGTTTTTGCAAGCCTCGAATAACCCGCTGCCGGTCAGTACCTCAACCGCAGGCGTCGCGCAGGCCCGGCAACGTTCTGGACTGTCCGGAAATGACATCTACAATCAGACTTGTGCGGCCTGTCACGGAGCCGATGGTACCGGCGCCCTTACGGGTACACCGAACTTCACGGCTCCCAATGGTCCGCTGTCCAAAACCGATGAAGTCCTCATAACTCACATCACCGAGGGCTTCAAAAGTCCGGGCTCACCCATGGCGATGCCCGCCAAAGGGGGAAATCCGGCGCTGACCGGCGAGGACATCCGTGCAGTGTTGGCTTATCTGCGAAAAACGTTCGGCGCTGCGCCGGAATAATGCGTCGATCGTCGCTAAGGCACGGGCTTTAGTGTATCGGCGGAGACGGTCGGAACTGGCGTTTGCTGTCAGTTCTGACTGTCTCTTAATATAGTCGTTGGGTACTTGTACGTTTTCTGACAGAAGGAGTAAGGCAGATGAAAGCACATACCTTGATAACCCTGGTGACGCTGGCGATGAGCCCCGGTCTTGTTCTGGCCACCGGAGCAGCTCACGAAACTGGCGGCCATTCCAAGGACTCGGCACCTTTGGGCGGCCAGCCAATGTCCGGTATGACCGATGGCGGCATGTCGATGATGTCGATGCAAAAGAAAATGCAGGAGATGCGTGCGCAAATGGCAACCATCAACAAAACCCAGGACCCGCAGCGACGCGACGAACTGGTTCGCCAGCATATGGACAGCATGCGCGAGATGATGAAGACTATGCAGGGCGGGCGCGAAGGCAAGCCGGGCATGCAACAGGGCGGTTCGATGGAAAAAATGATGAACCAGCAAAAGATGATGGAGCAGCGCATGGATATGATGCAGATGATGATGGATCAGATGATGCAGAATCAGGCGGCCGCCGAGGAAACCCAGCGCATTCGCGCGCGTATTCACGATCCGCGCCAGATGAAGTGAGGCACCCCATACCGCGCAGGGTTACCGGCCCCGCGCTGAAGTTGGTGCCGGTAACGGCTGACCCATGGCGTCTGTGCCAGACGCGCAGTTAAAGCTCACTCTGGAGGTGTTGCATGTTTGCAAACGGTGGTTGGATGGGAGGCGGCATGTGGATTTTCTGGATTTTACTGGTGGTAGTGGTTGTCGTGCTGATCAAGGCGCTGTCCGGGCGCGACAACAACTCATCGTCGCGACCTGCGGAAAGTCCGCTGGAAGTGCTCAAGGCGCGTTACGCCAGGGGCGAGATCAACGAGGAGGAGTTCCGTCGGCGCCGCAGCGAGCTGGAAAAGTGAATTCACCCGGCCGATCGCCGTCCTTGTCATGAAATCGCAATAGAAGTGCCGTATTAATCAGTCAGTTTCCTGTGGAGATTGACTGATGTCTGACAGTAGCGCCGTTCGCCCCACCAGCCCCTTTCGGCTGCACGGAGTGTTGAACACCCCGTTGCCGTTACGCTGCAATCGCTGGCTGGAGCTGGTGGCGGAAAAACTCCTCGGACTGGCGACCCTGGACCGGCTCTACCGGTGTTTACCACCGTGCCACGATCAGCACAGCTTCCTGCAGATGGTGCTGGATCTGTTCGCCATCCGTTACCGGGTCAGGCAGCTGCAGCCCGATGCCCTGCCGGTGCAAGGAGCGGTTATCCTGGTGGCCAACCATCCGTTTGGCGGCCTCGACGGGGTCATGCTGGCGCACCACCTGTTGCAGCAGCGCGCGGATGTCAAATTCATGGCCAATTATCTGCTGGGCCGCATTCCCGAGCTGGAGGACCTGTTTATCCGCGTCGATCCCTTCGGCGGTGAACAGGCCCGGGCGGCCAACGCCCGACCCTTGCGCGAAGCCTTGCGCTGGCTTGGCGGCGGCGGGGTGCTGGTGATTTTTCCCGCCGGACAGGTGTCCCATCTGCACGCCTCCAGCCGGCAGGTAACCGATCCACCTTGGAGCCCCTCCATCGCGCGTCTGCTGCGCGCTGGCCGTGCGCCGGTGGTGCCGGTGTGTTTCAGGGGTGCCAACAGCATGGCGTTTCAGGTTGCCGGGTTGCTGCACGCGAGGTTACGTACCCTATTGCTACCCCGCGAGCTGCTCAATAAAGAGCAGCGTAGCTTCGAGCTGGTCATCGGTAAACCGGTCCCCGCCAAGCGTCTGGCGTCTTTTGACAACGACGTTGACACGATGCGCTACCTGCGTCTGCAAACTTATTCGCTTTACAACGATACGGCGGAGAAACCGCTACCTGCTGTGGGCGAGGCAGCCGGGCGCCAAGCGCTGGCACCGGCGCCCGCAGCGGATCGGGTAACCGCCGACATCGAGGCGCTGCCACAAGACCAGGTACTGGTGGAGAACGCCGGCTTCAGGGTGTGTTATGCCCGTGCTGCTCAGATTCCCCATGCGCTGCGCCAGATCGGTCGGTTACGTGAACTGACTTTCCGCGCTACCGGCGAAGGTACCGGTAAGGCGACCGACAGTGACGTTTTCGACGAGTATTATCTGCACCTGGTGCTTTGGGATAAACGTCGGCGCGTAATCGCCGGGGGTTATCGCCTGGGTCTGGTAGATGAAATTGTGCGTACCTACGGCAAGCAGGGTCTGTACAGTCAGCAGTTGTTTCGTTATCGCGGCCGCTTGTTGCGCAGCATCGGACCGGCCATCGAACTGGGAAGATCGTACATCTGTGACGAGTACCAGAAAAGTTACGCGCCTCTGCTGTTGCTGTGGAAGGGTATCGGAGCATTTGTCAGTCAACACCGTCGTTACCGGGTTTTGTTCGGGCCGGTGAGTATCAGCGGCGACTACCAAAATTCTTCGCGCCAGTTGCTGGTGGATTTTCTCAGCGCCAATCTGTTGGACGTAAGGCTGGCGAAACTGGTGCGTCCCAAACGACCTTTACGACGCCCGACAGCGGTGCGCTGGACCGCCGAAGACGCCGCCTCGATCGGCGATCTGGAACAGCTCTCCGAGCTGATTGCTCAGATCGAGACCGACGCCAAGGGTATCCCGGTACTGTTACGCCACTACGTCAAAATGGGCGGACGCCTGCTGGGTTTCAATGTGGACCCCGATTTCAGCAATGCGCTCGACGGCCTGATAATGGTTGACCTGTGCAACACCGAGCTGAAGATGCTGCACAAGTACATGGGCGAGACGCAAGCACTGCGGTTTCTCGAGTTTCACCGTGTCCGGCAGCCGCGGTGGCGTGCGGCGTCCTGATAAACCCGCCCATTGTCAATAAAACTTCATCTTAAGATAAACCTATTGTCATACACCTGGCGCAAGGTCATAGCGGCGACATACGCTAGGAGTAACAGCCATGGCCAACGTTCATCCCTTGCGTCCGCTCAAGTTTCGTGCGGTGTGGATTTCAGATGTGCATCTCGGCTCCCGAGCCTGCAAGGCCGAATTTCTTTTGGACTTCCTGCTTGCGGTGCAAACCGAACAGCTCTATCTGGTGGGCGATATTATCGATTTACGCGCCATGCGCCGCGGACTCTACTGGCCGCAGGTCCACAATAACGTCATCCGCGCCATTCTCGGCAAAGCCAAGCACGATACCCGCGTGGTATACGTGCCCGGCAACCACGATGAGGCGATCCGTGCGCACGCCGGTGGGGTGTTCGGAAACGTGGATATTCAGCGTACCGCGGTACACAGGATGTTGGATGGAAAAAAACTGCTGGTGATGCACGGTGACGAGTTCGACGGCATGCTGCAGTGCCCGCGGGTGATGAACTGGCTCGGTTCTCTGAGCTACGATCTCTTGCTGCAACTCAATCATTTTTACAATGGCTGGCGACGGCGGCTGAACAAACCTTATTGGTCGCTGTCGTCTTTCGTCAAGAGCAGGCTGGGTAACGCCAGCAAGCATATCCGCCGCTATGAAGTGGCGGTCGCCGAGTATGCCCGCAAGCGCGGCATGGACGGGGTGGTCTGCGGCCACATTCATATGCCGCAGTTGAGGCGTGAAGAGAATTTCGTTTACTGCAACGACGGCGATTGGGTAGAGCACTGCTCGGCGCTGGTGGAGCGGCTCGACGGCACTCTGGCGTTGCTGGACTGGACGCAGCTCAACAGTGCTCTGGCTGAGTTGGAGCATCCGGCGGCAAGTCCGGTGCAAGGGGTATCGGCGATCTGAACGTTTACGGTGCAGGCGGGTTTCAACCGGTCCGGGGTTTTTGGCGTAGGGCGCCGCGAGCGGCGCATGCACCAAAAACCCCGGACCGGTTGAAACCCGCTTCAGGTGAGCTGTCGGTTAGTAGCTAGATCCGTAGCGCCGTAAATTCCAGACCGCTGTTGTTGCTGCACAGTCTCCGGTAGGCGTGCTCCAGTTCTTCCTGGCGATCCACGCGTATTTTTTCTTCGATTCTTATCGGGGCCTGGGGGACCAGTTCGATGGGAAACCCCAGGGCGCGGACAGCATACTCAACGTCTTCGAAGGTATGCAGAAACAAAAACGCTTTGGACATGCAGAGCCTCTTGGTCGGTTACATTCAACTGCGACGAGAATTGGGGCCTGAAAATGCCGGCAGCACGGAGTATGGCGGAGCGGAATCCGCAGTGCAATATAAGAGACTGATAAATAAAATATTATCGATCACAGGTAGTTCTGGGTCAGAGCTGAAAACTGACCTCGACTGTGCCGTGAAAGTTGTTGAATTATCTGTGTATTATAATGCGCCCTGCGTGTCGGATTATTGACTTGCCGGCAACCCTGGAAGACGTGCTGCCGGGACAGGCTGCTTTTATCCGTACACCGGGGTACATTTACACGCTGTTGTCTGCTACAATGCGTGGAATTTCAGGCGGATCCACCGCGTCAGGGGTGGATATCGTGATGTGAAGTGGGCCGCTGGCCCATTTTTTATTTGTGGTGTAAGTGAATGCCGCGCGAATCGGTCGAACTGCGCAAGCTCGTCGAGCCTGCCGTCACAGCTCTGGGTTTCGAATTGGTCGGCGTGGAATTCATCCGCGGCAAGAGCGGGGTGTTGCGCGTATATATCGATCACCCCGATGGCGTCAGCGTGAATGACTGTCAATCGGCAAGCTATCAGATCAGTGGCGTGCTCGATGTCGAGGACCCGATCCGCGGCGACTACGCGTTGGAAGTGTCTTCGCCGGGGCTGGACCGGCCGCTGTATCGGGCGCAGGATTTCGAGCGCTTCGCCGGTCATGAAGTTGATCTGCGCTTGCTCGCGCCGGTCGACGGGCAGCGCAGGTTTAAAGGTGTACTGGGCGGATTGCGGGAAGGTCAAGTGGTGATACAGATGAAAGACGAGGAACTGCTGGTGGAAGTCGATGAGATCGATCAGGCTCGCCTGGTTCCGGATTACCGATCGCATCGCGTGGAGGGTGCGTAATGAGTAAAGAGATTTTGTTGGTCGTGGACGCTGTTTCAAACGAGAAGGGCGTCGACAAGGAAATTATATTCGGCGCCATTGAAGCGGCTCTGGCCTCGGCGACCCGAAAACGCCACGAAGAGGACATCGACGCGCGGGTCGCCATCGATCGCAGCACCGGGGAGTATCAGACCTTCCGCCGCTGGCAAGTGGTCGAGGAGCAGCCCGAGGGTGAGCCGGCCGAGGCCGACGAGGATGAAGAGGGCGGTTATCGCTATCCATCGCGTCAGGTGCTGCTCGAACAAGCCCGTCAGCAGAACCCTGAGATACAGGTGGGTGACTATATAGAAGAGGCGATGGATTCGGTGGATTTCGGCCGTATCGGTGCGCAGACGGCCAAACAGGTGATCGTACAAAAGGTGCGTGAAGCCGAGCGCTCGCAGGTGGTCGAGGCTTACCAGGACCGCATCGGCGAACTGGTCACGGGTATTGTCAAGCGCGTCGAGCGCGGCAATGTCTATCTCGATCTGGGGGGTAACGCCGAAGCTATTATCTACCGTGAAGACATGATACCGCGCGAAGCGGTGCGCCCGGGCGACCGCCTGCGCGGCTACCTGCACGACGTGCGCAGCGAACCGCGCGGGCCGCAGCTGTTCATCAGCCGCGTGGCGCCGGAGTTTTTGGTCGAGCTGTTCAAGCTGGAAGTGCCGGAGGTCGGTCAGGGGCTGATCGAAATCCTGGGGGCTGCGCGCGATCCCGGTCTGCGGGCGAAGATTGCGGTAAAGACCAACGATCCACGCATCGACCCGGTAGGCGCCTGCGTGGGCATGCGCGGGTCGCGGGTGCAGACCGTGTCGACCGAACTGGCGGGCGAGCGCGTTGATATCATCCTCTGGGATGAGAACCCCGCGCAGTTTGTCATCAACGCCATGTCGCCCGCGGAGGTCGTCTCCATTGTCGTTGACGAGGAGCGCAACAGCATGGATGTGGCGGTGACCGCCGATCAGTTGTCGCAGGCGATCGGTCGCGGCGGTCAGAACGTGCGCCTGGCCTCACAGCTGACACACTGGGAGCTGAACGTCATGGACGAGCAGCAGGCGGCGGAAAAATCCGAAGAGGAAGCGCAGAAGCTGCAGCAGTTGTTTATGGATGACCTGGACGTGGACGAAGAGGTCGCGGCCATTTTGGTGCAGGAAGGTTTTTCCTCGGTGGAGGAAATCGCTTACGTGCCCAACAGCGAGCTGCTGCAGATCCAGGAATTTGAAGACGATATTGTCGAAGAACTGCGCGGGCGCGCACGTGATGTGCTGCTGACGCGCGCCATTGTCAGCGAAGAGACCATGGGCGGCTCGCAGCCGGCGCAGGACCTGCTGGAGATGGAAGGCATGGACCGAGATCTGGCATTTACGCTGGCCAGCAAGGGAATTGTCACCATGGAAGATCTCGCCGAGCAGGCGGTGGACGAACTGATGGAAATCGACGATATGGACGAGGAGCGCGCCGGCCGCTTGATTATGACCGCCCGCGCGCCCTGGTTCGCCGAACAGGAACAAGGCTGAACGTCGAGGAGACGCCTGAGCTATGACAGATGTAACGGTACGACAATTTGCAGACGTGGTGGGATTGCCGGTTGAGCGCCTTCTGGCGCAACTGGATGAAGCCGGTCTGAGCATTGCCGATGCGGACGAGACCATTTCCGACAAGGAAAAAATGCAGCTGCTGAGCTACCTGCGTAAAAGTCACGGCAAGAGCGAGGCGCTGAGTGTGTCCCAGCCAAAAAAAGTCACCCTGAAGCGTCGCTCGCACAGCGAGCTGCGCACCAGTGCCAGCCGTGGCAGTACGGCCAAGACGGTCAGCGTCGAGGTACGCAAGAAGCGCACCTATGTGAAACGCGCCGACCTGGTGGCCGAGGAAGAGGAGCGCGCCAAGCAGGAGGCCGAAGAAAAAGCCAGGCTGCTCGCCGAACGTGAGGCCCAGCAGGAAGCCGAACGCGAAGCACTGCGCCGCGCCGAGCAAGAAGCGGCGCAAAGTGCCGAGAACGACCGGCAACGTGCCGAGGAATCCAAGCGCCGTCAGGAAGAAGCCGCCGAGCAAGAGCGCCGCAAAGCCGACGAGCAGGCCCAGGCCCAGGCGCGCGCCGAACAGGAAGCCAAGGCGCAGAAAACCGAGCCCGAGCGCAAGGGCAAGCGCCATGAAGTCGATGACCGACACACCAAGTACGGTCGGCGTGAGCTGCACGTGGCCGAAGGCAAGGGCGGCCGGCGCAAGAAGAAAAAGCCGGGCAAATCCGCCGGTGCCATTCGCACCAGCGGCGAGCACGGCTTTGAGAAACCGACCGCGCCGGTCGTTCACGAGGTGCGGATTCCGGAGGCCATTACGGTTTCCGAGCTGGCGCAGAAAATGTCCATCAAGGGCACCGAGCTGATCAAATCGCTGATGAAGATGGGCGTTATGGCGACCATTAATCAAAGCCTCGATCAGGATACCGCCACACTGCTGGTGGAAGAGCTCGGTCACGTCGCCAAACCGATGGCCGAAGATGATCTGGAATCGCAGATCGAGGCATTGGCGGCAGAGGAAATCAGCGGCGAAAAACTGCCGCGTCCGCCAGTGGTGACCATTATGGGTCACGTCGATCACGGCAAAACCTCGTTGCTTGATTACATCCGCAGCACGCGAGTCGCGGCCGGCGAGGCCGGCGGTATTACCCAGCATATCGGCGCCTATCATGTCGATACCGATAAAGGCACGATCAGCTTTCTGGATACACCCGGCCACGCGGCCTTTACCGCCATGCGCGCACGCGGCGCCAAAGTGACCGATATCGTCATCCTGGTGGTGGCCGCCGACGACGGCGCCAAGCCTCAGACCATCGAGGCCATTCAGCACAGCAAGGCCGCTGGCGTACCGATGGTGGTGGCGGTCAACAAAATCGACAAGCCGGAAGCCGATCTGGATCGCGTCAAGAACGAACTGGCGCAGCACGACGTCATCCCCGAAGACTGGGGCGGCGATACGCCATTCATTCCGGTTTCGGCCAAGACCGGCGAAGGCATCGATGCGCTGCTCGATGCGCTGCTGCTGCAAGCGGAGTTGCTGGAGCTGACGGCCGTGCAGGACTGCCCGGCGCAGGGCGTGGTGATCGAATCGACGCTGGATAAAGGGCGCGGTCCGGTGGCGACCATT
>JASBSN010000102.1 GCA_030148915.1 Thiogranum sp. | reverse complement strand
GACCCGCGCGGGCAGGAAGAACACTATTCGGTAGGCGGTACGCTGCCGGGCAACGCCAGTCTGAAAGAGATTTATCCCGACCGGATCATTCTCGAGCGCAACGGTCGTTACGAAACACTGCGCCTGCCGCGTGAGTTGACGTCGGCGCAAAGCAACGCCGCTGCGCGCGGTGGCGCGCCGCGCCGGGGCGGTAATGCAAGTCAGGCGGCGGCATTTTCGCGCTACCGTAATGAGATCAAGCAGAACCCGTCGACCTTTCTGAACTACGTTCGAGCGACACCGGCGCGGGAGAATGGCAAGTTTATCGGCTTCCGTTTGCAGGCCGGTCGAGAGCGCGGTGCGCTCAAGGAGCTCGGGCTCCAGCCCGGTGATATCGTCACGGCGATCAACGGTGTGCAGATCGATTCGCCGGCCAAGGGTATGCAGGCGATGCAGGCCCTCGGTGAGGGCGAGAACGTTAACGTAACGCTGCTGCGTGGCGGCCAGGAAACCTCTATGAGCCTGGTCCTGCCATCGAGCGGTAACTAGAAGCATTCAGCGAAATGCAGGAGCAGATTTCAAGTGACAACACCGGTTAACAACCGCAGGCAATGGCTGCGTTCCCTCTGGCTGCTGTGCCTGTTCTGGGCCGCGCCCCTGTTCGCCCAGACCATTACCCTGAACCTGAAAGACGCCGACATCAACGCGCTTATCGGCACCGTGGCCGAGGTCACCGGGAAAAACTTCATCGTCGATCCGCGGGTCAAGGGCAAGGTGACAGTGA
The DNA here is from genome assembly GCA_030148915.1 of Thiogranum sp. Lineage (GTDB taxonomy): Bacteria > Pseudomonadota > Gammaproteobacteria > DSM-19610 > DSM-19610 > Thiogranum. The sequence continues at coordinate 37,296 of JASBSN010000102.1, read as the reverse complement.
TTTCCTCGCGACCGATGAACAGCGATGAAGTCTACCAGGTGTTCCTGTCGATTCTGAAAGTGCACGGGTTTGCGGTGGTGCCGAGCGGTGCAGTTGAAAAAATCGTCCCCGACGTGAGCGCCAAGCAGGACAGTATTCCCAATGCCACCGGCAAGGAGCCGGGCGTGGGCGATGAAATGGTCACGCGGGTGATACAGGTCGACCATGTGGCCGCCGCGCAGCTGGTGCCGATTCTGCGCCCGCTGGTGCCCCAGCAGGGACATCTGGCCGCCTACCCGAACACCAATGTGCTGATTATTTCCGACCGCGCCGAGAACGTCAGCCGCCTGGTCAGCATCATCCACCGTATCGATACGGTCAGCGACAGCGAAGTCGAAGTGATTCGGCTGCAACACGCCTCGGCCGCCGAGGTGGTGCGGATTCTCAATGCAATCAGTCGGGCGGGCAGCGCTCAGGGCAAAACGCCGGGTGCGGGGCCCGAGGCGTTGGTGGCCGATGAACGCACCAACAGCGTCCTGCTCGGCGGCGATCGCGCCGACCGCTTGCGCCTGCGGGCGATTATCTCCCATCTGGATACGCCGCTCGAATCAGAAGGCAATACCAAGGTTATCTATCTTAAATACGCCAAGGCGGCGGACCTGGTGGAGGTGTTGCAGGGCGTGGGCAAGTCGCAGGGCGAGGAAGCTAAAAAGGCCAAAGCGGCGAGCAATGTCGACAAACAGTTGGATATTCACGCCGATGAGGCGACCAACTCGCTGGTCATTTCCGCCCCTCCGTCGCTCATGCGGTCGCTGGAAAGCGTCATCCGGCAATTGGATATCCGTCGCGCGCAGGTGCTGGTCGATGCGATTATCGCCGAGGTCGGCGAGAACAAGGCGCGTCAGCTGGGTATTCAGTGGGCGGTGTTCGATCTGAGCGGCCAGACCGCGCCGGTCGGTGGCACCAACTTTACCAACGGCGGCACCAGTCTGTCCGATATCGCCCAGGGCATCGTCAGTAACACGGTACCCTCTCTGGCTACTGGGCTGCTGTTCGGCGCCGGCCGGTTTAACAAGAATGGTGTGAGTTTTGGCGCGGTGCTGCAGGCGCTCGCCTCCGACGGTGATTCGAATATTCTCTCCACTCCCTCGCTGGTCACCCTGGATAATGAAGAAGCTGAAATTGTCGTCGGTCAGAATGTGCCCTTTTTGACCGGTTCGTTTGCCAACACAGGCGCTGCCAATTCCTCGGTGAATCCGTTCCAGACCATCCGGCGCCAGGATGTGGGCATTACGCTGAAGATCAAACCGCAGATCAATGAAGGCGATGCAGTGGTGCTGCAGATAGAGCAGGAAGTCTCATCCATCGCCAACGATGCGCAGGCCTCCGACCTGATCACCAACAAGCGCTCGATCAAGACCAATGTCATGGCGCAGGATGGCCAAATCGTCGTGCTCGGCGGGCTTATCGAGAATCGTGTGCGACAGTCCGAACAGAGAGTGCCGCTGTTGGGGGATATTCCCTTGCTGGGCGCCTTGTTTCGTTCCAAGGGAAGCAATGTCGACAAATCCAATCTCATGGTGTTCATCCATCCCACGATCCTGCGCGCCCCGGGTGTCTCCGACAGCTACACCGCCAGCAAGTACAATCTGATTCGCGGTGTTCAGGCGCAATCGTTCGAAAACGGCGTCTTTCTTACCCCCGACGTTCCACGGCCCGAGTTGCCGGAAATGCGCGAGCTGCTGGAACTGCCCCCGCCGTTCGACTCGACCCCGGAAGGCGCTTCGCAAGGAGCGGTCAAAACCGATGACCATCGCTGAGAGCGAAAGCGAAAACATTGTCATGCTCGACGCCGCGGGTGATGGCGTGGAAGTGGCGAAGGCGCAGCGGCGCTTGCCGTTTCTGTTCGCCAAGCGCCACAGCTTGCTGGTGACGCGCATCGACGAGCATGAAGCCGAGGTAGTGCTGGGACCGAACGCGGCGGCCAGCGCGCTGGGCGAATTGCGCCGCTTTCTCGGCTGTCATTTGCATTTCCGTCAGGTAGGCGGTGAGGAGTTCAACTCGCTGCTGTCCTCGACCTACGAGCAAGGTTCCAACGAAGCGATGCAGATGATGGAGGGCATCGGCGATGACATGGATCTGTTTCAGATCGCCCAGGCCTTGCCTGAGACCGAGGACCTCCTGGAAAGCGAAGACGACGCGCCGATCATCCGCCTCATTAACGCGCTGCTGACCGAGGCGATCAAGGAAAACGCTTCCGATATCCATATCGAGCCGTTTGAAAACCGTCTGGTGGTGCGCTTTCGCGTCGACGGTGTGATGCGCGAGGTGCTCCAGCCGCAGCGCGTGCTGGCGCCGCTGCTGGTATCTCGCATCAAGGTCATGGCCAAGCTGGATATCGCCGAGAAACGCGTGCCCCAGGATGGACGTATCTCCCTGCGCGTAGCGGGCCGCGCCGTCGACGTCCGTGTCTCCACGCTACCGTCCGGGCACGGCGAGCGTGTGGTGCTGCGCCTGCTCGACAAACAGGCCGGGCGCCTGGATCTCAATCACCTGGGCATGGCCCGGTACGACCAGCAGGTCATGGACCGGGCGATCCAGAAACCCCACGGCATCATTCTGGTCACCGGCCCGACCGGTTCGGGCAAGACCACCACCCTGTATGCTGCGCTCGAACGGCTGAACAACAAACGTCGCAACATCATGACTGTCGAGGATCCTATCGAGTACTACCTGGACGGCATCGGCCAGACCCAGGTCAACACCAAAGTGGAGATGAGTTTTGCGCGCGGCTTGCGGGCGATTCTGCGCCAGGACCCCGATGTGGTGATGGTGGGCGAAATACGCGATCTGGAAACCGCCGAAATCGCCGTGCAGGCCAGTCTCACCGGCCACCTGGTGTTCTCCACGCTGCATACCAACAGTGCAGTCGGCGCGGTCACCCGCCTGCGCGACATGGGCGTCGAGCCTTTTTTGCTCTCTTCGAGTCTGGTGGCGGTGCTGGCGCAGCGGTTGGTGCGGGTGCTCTGCGATCAGTGCAAGGAGGGCTATACCGCTCAGTCCGGTGACTGCGAACTGATCGGCCAGGATCCTGCCGACCCGCCGACGCTGTATCGGGCGACCGGCTGCGGTGAATGCAACCAACTGGGCTACAAGGGCCGCACCGGCATCTATGAACTGATCGAAATCGACGACGACATGCGTACTCGCATCCATGACGGTGCCGGCGAACACGAACTCGAAACGCATGCGCGCCAGTTCTCCACCAGCATGCGCCATGATGGCTGGCGTCGGGTGCTGGCCGGAGAAACCACGCTGGAGGAAGTCTTGCGCGTCACCCGCGAAGACTGAACGCTGAACACATATGGGTGCCTTTGAATACGTTGCGCTGGATACCGGCGGTAGAGAAAAAAAGGGCGTGCTGGAGGGCGACACCGCGCGCCAGGTGCGCCAATTGTTGCGCGACAAAGGCTGGATTCCGGTTGAGGTCGAGGAAACCACGCAGCGTGAATCGGGTACCCGCGCAGGCAACCGGGTCAGACTGCGCCGCGGTGTCAGCTCCACCGACCTGTCGCTGATCACCCGTCAGTTGGCCACCCTGGTTCGCTCCGGTCTGCCGCTGGAGGAGTCTCTGCAGGCCACCTGTCAGCAGACCGACAAAGCACGTCTTAAAAGCATGATGCTGGCGGTGCGCTCCCGGGTCATGGAAGGTCACACGCTGGCTACCGGGCTCGGCGATTTTCCCCACGTGTTTCCCGAGCTGTATCGCACCACCGTGTCGGCCGGGGAACAGTCCGGGCATCTCGATCTGGTACTGGAGCGGCTTGCCGATTACACCGAAAGCCGCCAGCAACTGCAGCAGAAAATTCAGCTGGCGCTGTTTTATCCTGCTCTGCTGACGCTGGTGGCCATCGGCGTGGTGATCGGTCTGATGACCTACGTCGTGCCGCAGGTGGTGCAGGTGTTTGACAACATCGGTCAGGAGCTGCCGCTGCTCACGCGCAGCCTGATCGCGGTGAGCGATTTCATGCGCGGCTACGGTTTACTGCTGCTGCTGATGCTCGGTGTGGCGGTGGGTGTCAGCCTCTGGGTATTGCGTAAAGAAGGGCCTAAACGGCGGTTTCACGCCGCGCTGTTACGCATGCCGTTACTCGGACGCCTGGTGCGTGGCGTGAATGCCGGACGTTTTGCGCGCACGTTCAGTATTGTCACCGCGAGTGGTGTACCGGTATTGGACGGTTTACGCATCGCCTCGGAGGTGATGTCGAATCTCCCCATGCGCGAGGCCGTCGAAGAGGCCACGCGCAAGGTCAGAGAGGGCGCCAGTATCCACGCTGCCCTGGAAAAAAGTGGTCACTTTCCGCCGATGACGGTGCATCTCATCGCCAGCGGTGAAGCCAGTGGCAAACTCGAAGAGATGCTGGAGCGCGCCGCGGTCAATCAGGAGCGCGAGATCGAAACGCTTATTTCCGCCGTTATGGGGTTGTTCGAACCGATATTGATTCTGGTTATGGGCGCGCTGGTGCTGATCATCGTGCTGGCCATTCTGCTGCCTATATTCAATCTCAATCAATTGGTTAGCTGAGAGACACGCGTCCCTGAGCGGATACGCGTGATGACGCGAGGACGAGAATATGTCTGATGCCGAGGTGCAGGTCTGGTTGGGCGAAGACGGTATTCTGCGTGTCCGCTACCCGCAGGACTGTCACCTGACCTTGGCGATTATGGAATGCGTTCACCGGCGGCACCTGGAGATTACCCGCCAGCTCTGTCCGCTGCTGATCCACGCCGACACGGTGGCCGCCGCAGAGTACGAGGCGCAGCAGTTCGCCTCGCGTCAGGAGGTGGTGGCGCTCATCAGTGCTATGGGGATTGTGGTCAAATCGGCTTTCAGCCGTGCCATGGCCGAGTTGTTCATGCGCTTTCACCAACCTCCCTATCCGACGCGGGTGTTCAACGACGAGCGCGCCGCGCTTGATTGGCTTGCCCAATTCCGTCACCCGCACGAGGTCCGCCCGGTGCCGGTAAAAGGCCGGTCTGAGGGCGCCTGACCGTGAGCGGCACTACTCAGCGCCGCCTCACGTCTTTGTTGCGGGAAGTGCGAGCTTGTCGCAGTTGTGCGCCACACTTGCCCTTTCCCCCCCGACCTGTGCTGCGCGCCGCCGCCAGCGCCAGGCTGCTGATTGTGGGCCAGGCTCCCGGTACACGCGTGCAGCACAGCGGTATTCCCTGGGATGACCCCAGTGGTGATCGTTTGCGCCGCTGGTTGGATATGGACAGCGCGACCTTTTACGATGACAGTCGTGTGGCGATCGTTCCCATGGGTTTGTGTTATCCCGGCAAGGGCGCGTCGGGTGACTTGCCGCCCCGGCCCGAGTGCGCTCGGCTGTGGCGCCAGCGCCTCCTGGCGTGTCTTCCGGAGATCGAGTTGACCCTGCTGGTGGGGCGTTACGCCCAGCAATACCACATCCCGCAAGCGGGAAAAACGGTAACTGAAGCGGTACGCGGCTGGCGCGAGCTGATGCCGGCGTATTTCCCCACCCCACACCCATCGCCGCGCAACCTGTTGTGGCTGCGGCGTAATCCCTGGTTCGAGCGGGACGCCGTCCCTGCGCTGCGCCAACGGGTGAAAGCCTTATTAGGCGGGTCAGGGGCGTAAAAAAGGGCTTCGGTCTGATAGGCGGGCATTTCCTGATCGGTCGGCAGGGGTAAATCCCGGGCACATGTTTTATTATGGTCGGATGTGCGAACAAGACAGTCTGCTGGAGTTTCCCTGCAGTTTCCCTCTCAAGGTGATGGGGCGCAGCGACAGCGGTTTCGAGGCCACTGCGCTGGAGATAGTCCGCCATCACGTGCCGGATTTTGACACCGAGGCCATGCGCGCCGTGGCCAGCCGCCAAGGCAAATACCTGTCGGTGACGTTCACCCTACAGGCGACCAGTCGCGCACAGCTGGATGATCTTTACCGGGAGCTGACCGCGTGCGAGCAAATGCTGATGGTGATTTGAGCGCGTCCCGCGCGGTCGGGGCGAGGCAAGCGCCGTTGTTGCAGGTCAGGCGGCTCGGAGTGTGCGACTACACGCCGGTGTGGCGCGACATGCAGGCGTTCACCCAGCGGCGTCACGCCGGCGACGCGGACCAAGTCTGGTTGTTGCAGCACGCGCCGGTATTTACCCTGGGCATGAACGGCAAGCGTGAGCATCTGCTGGCCAGCGGTGACATTTCGATTGTGGAGACTGATCGCGGCGGCCAGGTCACGTATCATGGCCCCGGGCAGCTGGTCGCCTATGTGTTGCTTGATCTGCGCCGTCTTGGCATCGGCGTGCGCGGGCTGGTCAGCGCCTTGGAGCAGTCGGTGATCGACTGGCTGCACTCTTTTGGCATCACCGCCACCACGCGCGCCGATGCGCCCGGTGTGTATGTCGAAGGCGCCAAGATCGCCGCGCTCGGCCTGCGTGTGCGGCGTGGCTGCAGTTACCATGGGTTGGCGTTGAACCTGGACATGGATCTTGCGCCGTTCGCTATGATCAACCCTTGCGGGTACGCTGACCTGCCGGTCACGCAGGCGCGCGATCTTGGCGTCAATGTGGGTGTGGTCGAGGCGGGGCAGCAATGGCTGAGCCATTTTGCCGCACGATTCGCTTACCTTGTGCGCTAACGCACTTAGCAACACGCTGCTGGAAATACATACTTATGTCGAATGAACAACCCAAGCATCAACGCGGCGCCGCCAAAATGGCACGCATCCCGATCAGGATCGAGCCGACCCATACGCCGTTGCGTAAGCCGGCATGGATTCGCGCCCGATCGCCGGCGGGCCCCGAGGTGCAGCGCCTCAAGAGCATCTTGCGGGAAAACCGCCTGCACACGGTGTGCGAAGAGGCTTCGTGCCCAAACCTTGGCGAGTGTTTCGCTCACGGAACGGCGACGTTCATGATTATGGGCGATATTTGTACCCGCCGCTGTCCGTTCTGCGATGTCGCCCACGGGCGTCCCGATCCGCTTGATGCAGACGAACCGCGCAGTCTGGCGCGGACCATCGAGTCCATGGGCTTGCGCTATGTGGTGATTACCTCGGTCGATCGGGACGATCTGCGCGACGGTGGCGCGGGGCATTTCGTCGCCTGCATCCAGGCGGTGCGCGAGGCCAGTCCGACGATTCGCATCGAAGTGCTGGTGCCGGATTTTCGCGGTCGCAGGGATCGGGCGCTGGATATCCTGCGCGCGGCGCCGCCGGATGTGTTTAACCATAACCTGGAGACCGTGCCGAGGCTGTATAAGCAGGCCCGTCCCGGCTCTGATTATCAGTGGTCGCTGGAGCTGCTGAAACGTTTCAAACAGGAGCACCCCGGCGTGCCCTCCAAGTCGGGTCTGATGCTCGGCTTGGGCGAAACGCTGGCCGAGGTCGGTGAAGTGATGCGTGATCTGCGCGCCCACGATGTGGAGATGCTCACCCTGGGGCAGTACCTGCAGCCGAGCAAACACCATTTACCGGTGGCGCGTTTCGTCCACCCGGACGAGTTCGAACAATTGCGTGAGTTGGGCGAGGCCTTGGGATTCAATCAGGTCGCCAGCGGCCCGATGGTGCGTTCTTCTTACCATGCCGACCAGCAGGCGGCGGGTCTGGTGTAGCGCTACGGACTGTCTGTGCATCTGCTGACGGCTATTACGGCGCACGGTTACGGCCATGCCGCCCAGGCATCGTCTGTGCTCAACGCCCTGCGGCAACGAGAGCCCGATTTGCGCCTGACGCTGTCGAGCAGTCTGCCGCGGGCTTTCCTGCGCGGGCGTGTTCACGGCGAGTTCGCGCTTGTCGAAGCGGCGGCCGATATTGGTCTGGTGATGAAATCCGCGTTCGCTATCGACCTCGAGGCCAGCGCCGAGGCTTACCGGCAGTTGCACCGCGACTGGGACCGCCAGGTCGATCGCGAGGCCGAACGGCTGCGCCGCCTGGCCCCGGATCTGGTGCTGGCGGACGTGCCGTACCTGACGCTGGCCGCGGCGGAGCTGGCCGGCATTGCGACGCTTGCGCTATGTTCGCTTAACTGGGCGGATATTTATCGGTGTTATTTTTCCGCGCGCGCGGAAGCGCCGGCCGTGTTGGCGCAGATGGAAGCCGCCTACCGCAGTGCCCAGGCGTTTTTGTGTCCGACGCCCTCCATGCCCATGGACTGGCTGGACAATCGCATCGCCATCGGGCCCATTGCCGCCAGCGGTAAGGCACAGAGTGGGCGTTTGCGCGATCGGCTGCCGGTCACGGCAGCCGATCAGCGACTGATTCTGGTGGCTCCGGGGGGGGTCCAAGCGCGCTTCCCGATGGAGAGCTGGCCGCGGGATCAGGGCATCCACTGGCTGGTCGATGCCGACTGGCGGGTGGCCCACCCCGATGTCAGCAGTTATCAATGCACCGGTCTGGGGTTTACCGACCTGGTGGCTTCGTGTGATGCCGTGCTGGGTAAATGCGGTTATGGAACCGTCACCGAGTGCGTCGTCAATGCCACCCCCCTGCTGTATGTACCGCGTCCGGACTGGCCGGAGGAAGCCATTTTACTGGAGTGGTTGCACGCGCATCAGGCGGGGTTGGCGGTGCAGGCGCGGCGGCTGGACACCGGCTGCTTCGCCAATCTGCTGGAGCCACTGGCGTCTTTGCAGGTGCGCCCGTGCCCACCTGTGGGTGCGGACCAGGCCGCACAGTGGATCGTCGCTTGCCTTAAGCGGCGGCTAACGGCGATATGAGCGGCGCCTCCGACATGGCATTATTTGCCTCTACCGCGGCTTTTCGTCGGGGTTTCGAACAGGGCCTTGAGCGTTTACTCCAGGCCGATGCGCTGAACCTGTTTATCCTTGTAGCGGCTAACGCCGAATTTCACGCCGCGCTGTTTGGCAGCTTGCGAGAGCGTCTGCAGCAGCACTGCCAGGCGCATGCCGAGCGGTTGCGCGAGGCGTTTGTCCGGGGCGGCCGGCTGGCCGAGGCGGACGACGACCTGCTGGTGTTTCTGAAAATCGTCTCTATCGGATTCGATGCGCTGGCGTTGACCGAACAGCGCCGGGCCGGAGTCTGGGAGGTGCAGTTCAATCACCTGCGTTCTTTCCGGCCGCTGCGCAGCGCTCAGCGACCGATGAGTACCATTCGGGCACCGTTCGACGCCCAGGATTTCAATTTCAATAAACCGTTTATGCAGCGAGAAGCGTTGTGGTCGGGCGAATGGCAGGGGCGGCGTGTCGATCTGTATTACAACAAATACCCCTTCGTGGATCTGCATTGCCTACTGGTGCCACAGAGAGAGGACGCGCTGGCGCAGTTTCACCGTCAGGAGATGCACGCGTTTATCTGGCAGCAGGTGCAGCAACTAGCCGCGACGATGCCGGGAATTCGGGTCGGCTACAATGCATTGGGCGCCTACGCTTCGGTCAATCATTTACACTATCATCTGTTCGTGCGCGAGGCGCCCCTAGCCGTCGAACTGGGCGGTTGGCAGCACAACGGCGGAGCAGAAGCCTATCCGGTCGATTGCCACTGTTTTGACTCAATTGATACGGCCTGGCAGTTTATCGAGCATCTGCAGGCGGCCGATGAGGCCTACAACCTGCTCTACACACCTGGGCGCCTGTACTGTATGCCGCGGCGCAAACAGGGCGCTTTTTCGCTTGCGCCCTGGTCCAGCGGTTTGTCCTGGTATGAAATGGCCGGCGGCATCATCACCTTCAATCGTCAGGACTATACGGTGCTCACCGAGGCGTGCATCAGCACCGCCCTGACCGCCGCCCGCCTGCCCGGTGCGCCGATCCCATGAAGAGATCGCACAGGGCGGAATTTACTGCTTTTTTGCCGGCGACCTTACAGCGATAATACGCCCTATGAGTGCTACAGCGGACAATCAAGCGCACTTGGCCCTGACCGTGCTGGTCAACGGCGAAGTGCATATTGAGTATCATCGCGGCAGGCCGCTGGCTGAGGGTCAGAGAGCCTGTCTTGAGCGCATGGACGAACGAATGAGCGGTGGTGTGCAACTTGGTGATCAGTGGGTGGCGCAGCCGGATAGCCTGCAGCGCGCGCAGTTTGTCGCTATCCAGGTGATCGAGGCGCTGCGCAGCGACAACGAGGCGCTGATCGCCGCCGGTTGCGCTTACCTGGCCAGTCGCCTGCCCGAGCTGACGCAGATCAAGGCCAGCCTGGTGGACGGCGCGTTCTCCGCCGAACTGGTTTTCAACCAGCCGTTTGTCCATGAGGTGGCGGTCGATTTCTCACCGCGGCGGCTCTCCTGAGAACTTCGGCCGGTGCAATGCAGCGTCTATAAAAGCCTCCGCCAGTACGATTATTTTTTATTCGTACCTACCGCCGATGAATTTTCGCGCGTGCCGACGGGGCTGCGCCAGTTGCTCGGTAAACTGGAAAAGGTGATCGAGTTGGAGCTGCATCCGCAGCGTAACCTGGCTCAGGCCGACGTCCGCGACGTGTTGCGCCAGCTCGAAGCGCAAGGTTATTTTCTGCAAATGCCGCCCGGTTCCGGCAGCCTTCCTCTGCACTCGTAGTGAGCGCCAAGCGCAGCGCCCGCCAGCGTAAGCCGCCGTTATTCCCCGGAGACGGATTATAGCCTTTTGATTGTACGGCAATTTCCGCCGTCACGAGAGAGCGGCCCGAAGCAGGGTGCTCGGCGTGGTTTACTGTGAGAGTTTGGTCTTGGGGATTTCGACGTCGCCGCGGCGATTGCGCTCGGCGAGCTGGGCGATCAGGTGGTCCAGCCCCTCGCGCTTGATCTGCTCGCCAAAGCTGGTGCGGTAGGTCAGGGCGAGGCTGATACCTTCGATGCTGATATCGTAGATTTTCCATTGCCCGGTGTAGTAGAGCTGGTAGCGGACTTCGGCCGGCGCCCTGCCCCCCAGCGCGATGTTGGCGCGCACCGAAGCCTTGCGGTCGCCCGGCTGGTAGTGAGACGGCTGGAAGCTGATCATGTTTTTGTCCGACACCAAGTCATCAATATAGCTGCTCATGGCAGTGACGTAAGAGCGCACCAGCAACTCCCGGATCTCGCGGGTGATGTCGTCGCGCTGTTTGTCGCTGGCCTGGCGCCAGTATTTGCCGATCACCAGGCGCGCGATACGGGGAAAATCGATAATTGGCACGATCAGTTGGTCGCTGATCCGGTAGGCGATACTTTTATCGTGACGGATGGCCTCGGAATTGTCGCGCAATTGCACCAGCAGTTCATGAATGCGTTGTTCCACGAGCGGCTGGGGGTCGCTGGCGGAGGTGTTGCTGGCGATAGCCGCGGCGGCGACCGAGGGCCCGGCAAATGCGATGACCAGGCAGGCCGCCAGGTGCCAGAATCTGAACTCGCGTGTGATAAGTCCTCTCATGCGCTCATTGTAGCGCCACAGCCGGCGAGTAACAAAGGCCGGGGGGCTTATTCAATGGCGAAATCGGCCCACACCGGGCAGTGATCGGAGGGCTTCTCCATCCCCCGGATAGTGTAATCGATACCCGCATCGCGGCAGGTCTCGGCGAGCACCGGGGTGGCCAGAATCATGTCGATGCGTAACCCACGCCGGGGCTCGCGCTCAAAGCCGCGGCTACGGTAATCGAACCAACTGTAACGATCGGTCTGCCCACCATGGCACTGCCGAAAGGTGTCTACCAGCCCCCAGTCCATCAGATTTCGCAGCCATTCACGCTCCTCGGGCAGAAAGCTGCACTTGCCGGAGCGCAGCCAGCGCCGGGCATTGTCTTCACCGATGCCGATATCGGCCTCCAGCGGCGCGACATTCATATCACCAAGCACCGCCAGCGGCTGATTAGGGTCATGCTGTTGTTGCAACAGCTCGAGCAGATCGTTGTAAAAGCGGCGTTTGGCGGGAAACTTTGTCGGGTGCTCGCGGCTCTCGCCCTGGGGGAAATAGCCGTTGAGCACCGTCAGCAGGCGACCGTCGGCAAGCGCAAACCGGGCGCTGATCAGGCGCCGCTGGGCGTGCTCATCGTCGTGCATGAAGCCGCGGCTGACCTCGACCGGGGCCGCTCGGGACATGAGCGCCACGCCGTAGTGCGATTTCTGGCCGTGGTAGATGACGTGATATCCCAGCGCTTCGACAATTTCGCATGGAAAATCCTTATCCTGGACCTTGGTTTCCTGGATGCCGATGATGTCCGGTCGCTGGTGTTCGATCAGCGCCTGCAGTTGGTGCGCACGGGCGCGAATGCCATTGGTATTAAATGAGACGATTTTCATAGGGTTTAATTTGCCTTCAGCAGCCCGCATTCTAGCGGTTAGGTCGCCAATGCAGCAACGCGCTCCCGGCGCCGGCATGGCACAACGACCGCCGGGCACGGTACAATCGCCACGCTAACGACCTCACAGCAGCAGGTACTTATATTATTATGAGCAGCGCAGTCGCCGGTAAACCGGTCAGCAGCACTTCGCCCCCCCGCGTGCATCCGGCTTTTGAATGGGTGAGCAGTAAACCGATCGAGTCGCTCAATCTGGTGGTCGAGCAGTACCGGCACGGCAAGACTGGCGCTGCTTATTATCATCTGGCGTCCGAGGATCCGGAGAACGTATTTCTGGTGGCCCTGCGTACCGTGCCTACGGATTCCACCGGGGTGGCGCATATCCTCGAACACACGGTGTTGTGCGGCAGCGAGCGTTACCCGGTGCGCGACCCGTTTTTCATGATGATACGCCGCTCCCTGAATACCTTCATGAACGCCTTCACCAGCAGCGACTGGACCGCCTACCCGTTTGCCAGCCAGAACCGCAAAGATTTCAATAATCTGATGGACGTGTACCTGGATGCGGTGTTTTTCTCACGCCTGCACGAGCTGGACTTTGCCCAGGAGGGGCACCGCGTCGAATTCGTCGAAGCGGATAATCCGCAGTCGGAGTTGCAGTTTAAAGGCGTGGTGTTCAACGAAATGAAAGGGGCAATGAGTTCTCCGACCAGCACCTTGTGGCAGACGCTGACCAAATACCTGTTTCCCACCACCACCTATCATTACAACAGCGGCGGCGAACCCGAACAGATCCCAGATCTTAGCTACCGGCAGCTTAAAGAGTTCTACCATTCCCACTATCATCCCTCCAACGCCGTATTCATGACATACGGCGACATTCCGGCCGCGGAACATCAACAGCGCATACACGATCTGGCCCTGTCGCGTTTCGACCGGCTCGAGGTGAATATCGCCGTCGCCGACGAAAAACGCTACCACGCGCCGCTGCGTGTCGAGGAAAGTTATGCCCTCGACGAGCCGGGCGAAATCGACAACAAGACCCACATTGTCATCGGCTGGCTGCTCGGTCGCAGCACGCATCTCAAAGAACAACTGGAAGCGCACCTGCTGGAGGGCGTGCTGCTGGATGACAGCGCCTCGCCGTTGCGCCATGCGCTGGAAACCACCGATCTTGGCAGTGCGCCGTCGCCACTGTGCGGGCTCGAGCCCTCAAACCGAGAAATGAGCTTTGTCTGTGGTCTGGAGGGTAGCCGCGCCGAGCATGCCGATGCGCTTGAGCGTTTGGTGCTCGAGGTGTTGCATAAGGTGGCCGATGAGGGCATCGCGCCCGATCGCGTCGAAGCCGTGCTGCATCAGCTGGAACTCAGCCAGCGGGAAATTTCCGGCGACGGTTATCCCTATGGCCTGCAGCTGATACTCGAGGGCCTGTCGAGTGCGGTCCACCGGGGTGATCCGGCGGCGGTGCTGGATTTGGATCCGGTGTTGGAGGAGCTGCGCGAGCTGATCCGCGACCCCGATTACATTCCCCGTCTGGTCCGAGAGCGGCTGCTCGATAACCAGCATCGTGTACGCGTGACCCTGGTGCCCGATGCGGGGCTCGCCGCGCGTCGGGATCAGGCCGAAGCCGAACGCCTTGCAGCGCTGCGCGCCCGACTGGATGACGCCCAGCGGCTGCAGGTAGTGCAGCAGGCCGAAGCGCTGGCGCAACGACAGCAGCAGGTGGACGACCCCGGGGTGCTGCCCAAGGTGGGTCTCGAAGATATCCCCGTGGATATGCACATCGCCGAGGGCGAGCAGGGCAGCGCGGCCGATTCTCCCGCCAGCTTCTACCCACAGGGCACCAACGGCCTGATCTACCAGCAGGTGGTGGTGGATTTGCCGCAACTGGAAGGTCCGGCGTTGGATACCTTGCCGCTCTACACCCACGCGCTGACTCAACTGGGCTGTGCCGGCCAGGACTATCTGAGCGTCCAGGCGCTGCAGACGAGTGTCTCCGGCGGCCTCAGTGCTTCCAGCAGTCTGCGCGGTGGCGTCGCCGATGTGCAGGCGCTGAAAGGTTGCTTTGTGCTTTCCGGCAAGGCGCTGGTGCGCAATCACGGCGCACTTTCCAAGCTCATGCGAGATACCCTCGCGGCACCACGTTTTGACGAACTGGGGCGGATACGCGAGTTGATCGCCCAGCAGCGCGCCCGCCGCGAGCAGAGTGTCACCGGTAACGGCCACGCCCTGGCGATGCTGGCGGCAAGTTCGGGGCTGAGCAGCGGCGCAGCGTTGTCGCACCGGCTGCGCGGCCTGGCCGGTATCAAAGCACTCAAGCAGTTGGATGACAGCCTCGGTGAGACGGCCTCCCTGCAGGCGCTCGCCGAACGGTTTGCCGCCATTCACCAGCGGGTCCTCGACGCGCCGCGCCAGTTCCTGTTGATCGCCGAAGCCGAGCGCCTGGAACAGGCGCGCGAGGAGCTCCACGAGGCCTGGTCGGGGCAACAAGGCGCTTCGAGCGCCTACACCCCTTTTGCTCGCCAGCCGGTGCAACACCAGGTGCGTGAAGCCTGGCTGACCAACTCGCAGGTAAATTTTTGCGCCAAGGCATTCCCCGCGGTGGCGCTGGAACATGAGGATGCCGCCGCTCTGAGCGTGCTGGCGGGCTTTCTACGCAACGGCTATCTGCACCGCACGATCCGCGAACAAGGTGGCGCCTACGGCGGCGGGGCCAGTTACGACAGCGATAACGCCGCGTTCCGTTTTTTTTCCTATCGCGACCCGCGCCTCGAGGAGACACTGCACGATTTCGATCGGGCTGTGGTCTGGCTTATGGAAGAGCAGCACGAGTGGCGCGCCGTGGAGGAAGCGATTCTTGGCGTCATCAGCAGTATCGATAAGCCGGGGTCGCCGGCCGGCGAAGCCAAAGATGCTTTTTACAATGCGCTCTACGGCCGCACGCCGCCACTGCGCAGGCATTTCCGCCAGCGCGTCCTGCAGGTCTCGCTGGAGGACCTGCGGCGGGTCGGCAAAACCTATCTCGAAGCGCAGCGGGCCAGCGTGGCGGTGATCAGCGGCTCGACGGCGCGGGAGCGGTGTGAAGCGTTGGGGCTTGAGGTGAAAACGCTTTAGGGTGGTTTTGTATGCAGGTAGCGAGACGGGTTTAACGGTATGACACCGTTGGAGCGTTACCGGGCCGACCTGCTGCGTGAGAATTTTCACGCCGATAACGCACAGCTGCACAGTGTCCAAGCGTTGCAAACCGTTTTTGCGGCGCTGCAGAAAACCCCGTCGCCGGTTTCCTGGTGGCGGCGCCTGACGCGGCGTGCCGAGGCACCGCGAGGTGTGTATCTGTGGGGGGCTCCCGGTCGCGGCAAGACCTACCTGATGGACAGTTTTTACGCCAGCCTGCCATTTGCCGAAAAGCGCCGTGTGCACTTTCACCGATTCATGCTCGAAGTGCACCACCGACTGAGCGCCCTGGCGAGCACGCGCGATCCGTTGAAAATTGTCGCCGCGCAAATGGTCGCCGGTCAGCGAGTGTTGTGTCTCGATGAGTTTCATGTCACCGACGTGGCCGACGCCATGTTGCTCGCCGGACTGCTGGAAGAAATGTTCAAACACGGACTGGTGCTGATTGCCACTTCCAATGCGGCTCCGGATGATCTGTATTGCGACGGTTTGCAAAGAGAGCGGTTTCTGCCGGCCATCGGTTTGCTCAAGCGCTGCACGCAGGTGGTATGGCTGGCCGGTGACCTTGATTTCCGCTGTGCGCAGTTCGAGGCGGGGAGTAATTACCGCGTGGTTGAACCGGCGCAAGCGGGGGCTTGGTTACAGTTGCGCTGGCGACAACTGGCGGCCGGGCAGGAGCAGGTGGAGACCGCTTTGCAGATAGCCGGGCGCACGTTGCTGGCACGCGGGCGGACAGAACACGCGGTATGGTTCGGTTTTGCCGAGCTCTGCCACAGTCCGCGTTCGGCGGGCGACTATCTGCAACTGGCATGCGAATTTCAAACCCTGCTGTTGCAGGCTGTGCCGCAGCTGGGCGACGAGCAAGATGAGGCAGTACGCCGCTTTATCCATCTGATCGACGCACTGTACGATCACGGCGTAAAGCTGGTGATGACGGCGGCGGCCGAGCCGGAGCGGCTGTACACGGGCACGCGCTTGCGTGAGCTGTTCCGGCGTACGGCGAGCCGTCTCAGCGAAATGTCGGGCGCCGGCTATCTGGCGCGGGCGCACCGAATTGACTGAAACACCTATAGATAAGGAGAACCAGGCATGCAGATGTGGCCCTGGCTGGCCGTCGGCCTTGTGTTGTTGCGACCGCTGTCCCTCGCCGCCGAACAAGCGCCCGTCGCGGATCCCCAGTGGCAAGTGGCGCGCGCGCAGTTTACCTCCGGGATAAAAAATCGTGAGCCCATCGATCGGCTGGTGGTGGCGACGCCGCGGGTCAGCTCGGTGTATTTTTTCACTGACTTGCGTCACCTCGGTGGCCGGACCGTAACGCATCGCTGGATGTACCGCGGCCGGCTCGAGTCGCTGGTACCGTTCAAGGTTGGCGGGCCGCGCTGGCGGGTCTATTCAAGGAAAGATATAGAGCCGGACCAGGTGGGCGAGTGGTCGGTGACGGTAGTCGACGAGAGTGGTTGGCCGCTGTATACCGAGATGTTCCGCTTCGCCGACGGCGCCCCGTTGCTGTTACCGGCGCTGAGCGGCGGATCGCGCCAGGGAGTCGGTACCGGCGCGGCTTCCGGCGGGGTTGGGGGGTCGGTACTAAGTGCGCCGTCTGCGAACGGTTTGTCGCCAGCGCCGCTTGGCGCCCGCTGAGGCA
Organism: Thiogranum sp.; assembly: GCA_030148915.1. Lineage (GTDB taxonomy): Bacteria > Pseudomonadota > Gammaproteobacteria > DSM-19610 > DSM-19610 > Thiogranum. The sequence goes on along the minus strand of JASBSN010000102.1, from coordinate 20,278 downwards.
CCCGGCTCGGCTCAGAAAAGCGTCTTGTCGCCCTCAGGGTCCGGTCGGGTCACGGGGTTGGGTCGCGCCAGCGCGCCCGCGGCTACGGGACCGGCTTTCAGGCGTTGGCTCAATCGCCGCTTGGCGTCGTTCAGCAAGCGTTGTTCCTCGGTGGCCACCGCTTTGCGCCATTGCGGGTTGGCGGCAAGCGGGGCAGGGGCGGGGGCGCCGGTGCCCGGTGCGCTGGGTGGCTTGTCCGCGGCCTTAGCCGCAGGCGGTGTGGAGGCGGGTTGAGCGCGAGGAGCGGATAGCGTTGCCGTTGCCGGATGCGCGGCGAGCGCGGGCGCGCGCAACGCCGAGGGTTGCCACCAGAAAAAATAGGCCGAGAGGATGATTCCCGCGGCGAGTCCGATTCCGCCTGCGCTCAACAGCAGACTCGGGCGACGCCTGGAAGAGCCGCGCAGATCCGTGGCGCGTCGCCGGGACGCCGGGCGGGTGCGCTGCTCGGCGGCCATGTTTATGCTGGGTATGTCGGCGACCGTCACAGGCGCTACGCGCTTGGCGACCAGCGCGCCGGCGCCGTCCTTGTTCCTGGCCGCCGCCGCGGTTGCGGCTTTGTGCTGTTTGCGCGCCGGCTTGTCCTCCAGGCCCAGCAACCGGATCAACTGTTCCGGTGGCAGTTCCATGGAAGGGTGCAGGGGGTTGAATCTGGACTGGCTGCCGGTGGCGCGCGGTTTGCCTGCCACCCGCCGCTCAGGTTGCCGGGCGCGTTTGTGCTCGATCGTGGGCGCATCGTTCATCAGATTGTCCTGCGACAGATTACTGATCTGCTCGGCGAGGCGACGGGCCTGCATGGCTTCGCTGCGCAGGTGCGCCAGCTGTCGCTGGATCTTCTGTTGCCGGTGTCGGGCAAGCGTATGTCCTGTGTCTGTCTGTGCACGGTTTTCAATTGCATCGGTTAATTTGCCTGCGCGGCGCTGCACGGCCTCGACCTGGTCGCGCCTGACCGCCGCTGCGGGCTCACCCGGCAGCGCCGGAGAATGCTTGTATTTTGCTTTACGACTTTCCATAACTGATGCTGTTTCCACCCAACTCGGGTTAGCGTCGGCGGCGCAGATTCATTGAGGACAAATTGCAGATATTGTCGATTCACGCAGCGTTTGAGGCGCTCAGAACAGGGGCGCCGCAGCGGCGGCCGATACCTCGGCATACCCGTCATCTGTTCAGCATACCTATAAATATCAAAGGGATAATAATGTTTCCGCCGCCGCTGCCGGCCCCTCGTGGACCGCGCCGTCGACGCATTTCCCGGTGGACGACCGGCCTCGGCGCTGCTGTACCTGGCCCGACCGCGGCTTTACACTGAAACAAGTGACCAAGATAAGCTATGCGGGGCGACGATAATGCGAAAACAAGCACTGAAAAACTGGCTGCCGGCGCTGGCGGTTATGCTCTTTATGGTGGCGGCGGCGCCGCAGGGCCAGGCCGCTTCGTTGCAGCCAAGTTGGCTGGAAGTCCGCGTTTTGAATCGAAATACCGGCACACCGGTGGCCGCGGCGGCCGTCTGTCTGGGGACCAATGCGCGCCTGGATCAGTTCGGCGCGCGTCGCAGTAACCGCCAGGGTGTGGTGCGCTTTGACGATATCGGCGCGCACCCGTTGCTTCTCACGGTTTCAGGCAAGGGCTATCAGGGGCACCGCCAGGCGCTGGAGCCGCTCTATGAAAGCCGGGTTTTGGTGATCAAACTGGCGACCGGTGGCGGTGGCGCCCAGTGCGATGCACCGCTTGGCGACACGGCCGCTTCGGCAGCGGGTCTGAGTTTGGAAGCGGTGCGTGTTCGCGCTAACGGCAATGCGTCGTCGGCCAGCGTGCTGGTGGCAGCGCGCGCTTCGGCACCGGTCAATCAGATCCGTATCAGCGAGCAGGCGGACTTCGGCGACGCGCACTGGCAGGCGTACAAGGCGCTGGTGCCCTTTACTCTGAGTGCCGGTAAGGGAGCGAAACGGCTGTATGTGCAGGTGCGCCGCGTCGCCGAGGCGCAGGGCGCCAGTATCGAAGTGCTGTCGCCGGTAAAGCAGGTGGTTTATCGGGCCGGTGGCTGATCAGGCATCGATATCCGGAATCAGTCGGCTTTCGATCAACTGGATCATATCCTTGAGGCGTAATTTGCGTTTTTTCAGGCGCCTGATCTGCATCGGGTCGGGATAAGCGGAGTGGGTCAGATGATCAATCACATCATCCAGGTCCCGGTGCTCCAGGCGTAGTTCATCGAGTTGCAGGCGCAGGGCCTCGGTTTCTTCGTGTGTCAGCTGATTGTTAATTGCCGGGACTCCTGCCGAGAGCCGTGACGGCTCGACTGCCGGCAGGGCTATATGGCGCTAATAGCCTGTTTCGCAGGCTCCTCCAGGTAATCTTCCGCCACCGCAGCGGTTTCGAACGGCCAGTCGCGGATGCCGCCCTCGAGACAGACGACGTCAAACTGATTCTGGTTGAGTATCAGGGTGGCGACAGCGGCCCGCCCGCCTGCGTGGCAGTAGACAATATACCGTTGCTGTCTGTCCAGTTCATTAATGCGGTTGCGTAATTCGTACAGCGGCATGAGCAGGGCGCCGGGGATGTGGTGGTCGTCGAATTCCTCAGCGTAGCGCACGTCGAGCATTTTGTAGCCGGTCTCGACCATGGTCCTGGCGACATTCGGGTGTACCGTCTTGATCAGGGGGTTCTTGATCAGATCTTCAAAGGCTTCGCGGTTGAGGACGAGCAGAGTGCAATCGGTGGTGGCGCGCACGGTTTCGCAGCGTTTGTTACCGGAAATCAGCGCCTCGCAGCCAAACGCGTCGCCCTCGGCCAGGTCGGCGATTTTCGTCGGTTCATCGTCATAGAGGCCGATTTGGTAGGTCTCCGCAGTGCCCCGGCTGATGATGTAAAAGGCATCCCCGTCCTCACCCATGCGAATGATATCCATCCCCGCCGCGACGGTACGGATTTCCATCCGTCTGAACGCGCTTTCCAGCAACTCCAGCGGCAGGCGCCGGAATACCAGGGAGTTGCGCACCAGATCCAGCCGCGTGTGCAGTTCGCTATCGCTGTCTTCGCTGAGGTGGACCATTTCGTCCCAGGCGATGAGATTGTCCAACATGGCGCGATCGGCATGGCAGACAATCGAGTTCTGCCGCGCCACGATGGTCGCGGTGGCCGGTGCACTGGGCAGGATGAAGGGGTGGTTGCGGGTGTCTTCCGGTCCGGTGAACGAGCGGATGGAGCCGCGCTGGATCACTTCGAGGTGGCCCTCGACCACATACAGGTAATCGTTGGCCGCGCTGCCGCGAATCTGCATGATTTCCCCTTCGCGCAATTCCATGAAGCGCACGATATTCACCACCTCCGAGAGACGCTCGGGCGAGAGCAGCGTAAAGGGCATGTAGTTCGACGACAGATTTCTCAGCACTCTTTCCAGCTTGACGCTCATCATGGTGTAGCTCTCTCTTGTCGGTGCGGTGTGAGGTCGTTGGCCTGTTACAGATAGTTCAGCGGCACTTTGAGGTAGGCGACCTCGTTGTTTTCGGGTTCCGGCAGCTCACCGGCGTTGATATTCACCTGCAGACTGGGAAACAATAGTCGCGGTGCCGGTAACAGGCTGTCGCGCTCGCGGATGCGGGCGATAAAGGCCTCGGCGTTGATACTGTTGGGCAGATCGCAATTGAACGCCTTGCTCTGGCCGATGGTTGTCTGGTACTGAAATTCACGCTTATTGGGGTAGTCGTGTCCCACCATGACCCGGGTGGCGTGAGGGAAGCTGTAAAGACGCTCTTTAATCGAGCGGTACAGGTCTTCCGGGCTGCCGCCGGGGAAATCACAGCGCGCGACGCCGATATCCGGCATGAACAGGACATCCCCGCAAAACAGCGCATCGCCGATATGGTAGGTGCAGCAGGCCGGCGTGTGTCCGGGCGTGTGCAGGACGTTGATCGTCAGGCTGCCGGCGCTGAGACGGTCGCCGTCATTGAGCAGACGGTCGAACTGGCTGCCGTCGGCGCGGAACTTGTCGTCCAGGTTGAAGGCCTGTTTGAAGACTTCCTGTACGCGGCGGATGTTGGCGCCGATGGCCATCGGAGCGTGCAGGCGCTTTTTCAGTTCGCCGGCGCCGGTAATATGGTCTGCGTGTACGTGGGTGTCCAGAATCCAGTGCACAGTGAGCTCATTATTTTTAATAAAATCAGTTATATGCTCGATTGACTCGATTGAGGTGCGCCAAGGCGTGACATCCAGATCGAGGACCGGATCGATGACCACGGCGTCCTTGCTGTCCGGGTCGTAGACCACGTAAGTGACCGTCCATGTCCGGCCTTCGTCGGCAAATGCCTCGATTTCCATAAGTGTCAGCCTTACAGCGATTACTGCGGTAGTTAATCGGAGTTGTTCAGCGATATGTCGGAAGCCGGCAGGCGGCCTTTAGGGGTTTATGCAGAATAAATCGCCGCGCAGGTGAGCCGCGGCGTGCGCTCAGCGTTTGGAGCGCGGGCGGCGACGGCCTTCAAATGCGACGATTGTCTTGACAATTTCCCGATAGGGGAACTCTTCCAGCGAACCGAACGTGGTCTCCCCAAGTGTGGTCAGCCCCACCACGTCGACCACATTTTGCGCGTTCAGGTCAGGTCTGAGCACGCGCTGCAGACCCAGCAGGCCGCCGTTCTGTATCTTGATTTCCTTGGCGTGCGGAAGTTCGCCATCGATGGCGGTAACTTTGAGGGCAAATTTGGCGTTCTCGCGCAGCAGACCGATCAAGCGCGCGCAGCGACGATGCGCCGCGGCCGACTCACAGGCGATACCTTCACGGTCGGCCAGGTAAAAGCGGGTGGCGCACTGGCAGGCGCACCGCCCACTGAGAACGGCTTTTTCGAACACACACAGGCGCTCCTTAATGCTTTTATAAGTTGCGCGAAAAGAGTCTTCCTCGACCATGAAGCCGGTTATTTCTCCCACTCACGCAGTATCGGTTGTTCGCGTTTTTCCATCAGCTTCTCTTCGGCCTCGAGCTCATTGTCGGCGAACATCACCTTGATATGGGAGGCGTCACTTTCAGCGGCCTCGGCGCGCATTCCGCGCGCCCGTTGTTTGGCTTCCTTGAAGGTTTCGTGTTGCTCAATTTTTTGCAGCGATTTGGTCAGAGCGGTGGGGCCTAGTGTAATTTTATAAATGTAATAGGGCATGGGGGTTATCCGATTGATCCGACAAGGCGTGCAAATTATAGCAAGCGGGCCCGGCTTACTATAAACCCACTTGCTCCACATGGTTTCCGGCGGTGATGATGAACCCGTTGTGGCGATCATCGCCCGCCGCGCTGTAGGTGAACTGGAAGGTTCGCTGCAGGATCGCGCGACCTGCGGCATCGCGGCGCAGCGTTATCCGTCGCAAGGTGACGGTGGCGTCCAGCAGCTGGAGCTGTTGGCGCTGGCAGATCTCTTGGGCCGCCTGTAGCGCCAGTTCGCGCATCCGCAGCGTATTGTGCCAAAACCAGAGCACCAGCCCCAGAGCAATCAGTAATAGCAGTCCTGAGACGTCCACGTTCCCACTCTTGGTTGAGGCCTGTGCCCGGGTACTGGGGCCGGGCTGCATAGGCTCAGCCTAAGCGCGTGCCGGTGTTGGCAAAATACCCGATCCCGGGCGTGGGCGCGAGCGCTGCGCGGCGTGTTACACTGATAGGGTGATTTTCGTGAGGACTGCGGCATGGACACCATGAGTGACGACGAGCGGCTGGAGCTGACCCGGGGCATATTGAATATGCTCGATGAGTGGGAGATTGATGCCAAGGATCAGTTGACGTTGCTCGGTATGCAGGATGTCCCGGCGCGCGAGGTGAAACGCCTGCGCGAAAGTCGGCCCTTGCCGGAAGAACCGGAAATCATGCAGCGCGTGGAGCACCTGATCAGTATCGCTGACGCGTTACGCACTACCTACCCGTTCAGCAAGCGCATGGGCCGTTTGTGGATGCACAAACCGAATCGAAAGTTTCGCCAGCGCACGCCGGTGGCGACGATGGTCGAAGATGGCATCGTCGGGCTGATCTCTGTGCGCTCTTACCTGGATTGCTCCTACAGCTGGGATATCTCCGGTTCCAAGGCCTGATTGCCGAGCGTCGTGCCGTCACTGTTTCTGTGTGCCGACGACCCCCATTGGATTCCCGTTGAGCAGACGCATTTGCTGCGGCGCCTGGGCGCAGTGGGGCTGATCGATCCGCTTGCCGGGACGCTCGGCGCCACCGATGCATTTCGCGCCGGTGAACAGTTTCTCCGCTTGGTGACTTTCCTCGGTTGTGCGCCCCAGGTCGCCCTGGATGCGGATCAGGCCGGCGACGGACAAGCGGTGTGTTTCCTGCGACAGCATCTGCATGCCGAGGTTCGGTTTAGAGTCGCTGGCGGAACGGTAGGGGTACGTTGCCCGCGCTGCCGGACGCTCGCTGTCGGCGCGCCGGCGCTGTGCTCGGATCCGGCGCACGACGCACTCTACACCTGCGGCCACTGCGAAGAAACCACGCCATACAGCGCACTGGACTGGCGTCAGTCGGCCGGGTTCGCGCGCTGCTTTGTTGAGATTGGCGGCATCTATCCCCATGAGGCAGTGCCCTCTGACAGGCTGCTGGCGACGTTGAGCGCCTGCTCCGGGAGTGCCTGGCGGTATTTCTACACTACTTAGAATTTACTGGGTCGTTCCGGCCTCAATCGCGACGCAGGCGGTCGGAGACCGCGATCGGGGTCGGATAGCGCAGCACAATGTAGTATGAGGAGGCGATGAACGTCATCAGGGTGGCCAGCTGTATCAGATAGGAGGCTTGCATGCTGATGACGGCCGATTCAGTCGCCAGAATGGCGATCAACAGCGAAAACTCGCTGATCTGCCCCAGTCTGACGCCGATTTCCCGGGCTTGCTCGGGACTTTCTCCTTCATGCACCCACAGCCATTTGAACACCAGCGGTTTGAGTAGCAGGCTGATGGCGGCCAGAACCGCAGCGGGTAGGATCACCTGCGCCATGGCGGCAAGGTCGAAGGCCGCGCCCAGGCTGAAGAAAAACACTACCAGGAAAAAATCGCGCAGCGGCTTCAGGCTCTCGGCGATAAAGCGGGAAATGGGTTCGGTGGCCACGGCAACACCGGCGATAAATGCACCGATCTCAGGCGATAGTCCCAGCGCCTCGGATAACTCGGCCATTCCCAGGCACCAACCTATGGCGAGCAGGAAAATATACTCCTGAATGGTATCGAAGCGCGCCAGCAGGCGGATCAGCACATAGCGGGAAAAACCGAAAGCAAACAACATGAATGCCGGCAAGGTCAACGCCAGCGTTACGATGCCTTGCCAGGCCGGCTGATTTCCCCCCTGTCCATGCAAAATCAGCAGAATGACGATGGCAATAAGATCCTGCAGCAGCAGCACGCTGATAATGATCTCGCCCGCGTGCTGGTGGTGCAGTACCGTGCTCGGCAGCAGTTTGAGGCCGATGATCGTGCTGGAGAACATCAACGCGGCACCGACCACCGCCGCTTCCAGCGGCGCATAGCCAAACAGCAGCGCGGTGAGCGCCCCCAGAGCGGCGAACAAAGCGGAGCTGAGCAGGGTGACCAGCGTGGCTTTACGGAACATGTGCCATAGGTTCTGCGGGTGCAGATTCAGCCCGAGAAGAAAGAGCAGAAAGACGATGCCTACGTGAGAGAGCTCCTGCAGCAGTTGCACGTCTTTCACCAGGCCCAGCGCCGAGGGACCGATGGCCATGCCAAGGAGAATATAGGCCACCAGCAGCGACTGACGCGCATAGAGCGCCACGGTCGCCAGAATTGCCGCGCCGGTAAAAATCAAAAATACAGAAAATACGATCGACTGATCCACGATGCATCCCGTTGGCGCGCTGCAGGGTAGCGAATATACCGTATTGTCACTGGCCGCGGATAATCCGGGTGGTGCCCCGTGGTCATCCGGCATTAGCCTTGGTACCCTTTGTTTAACCCACCGGGACATCGCCATGGTAAAGGTTTATGACGCCAGTAATATCACCGAAGCGCATATCGTTAGAGGTATGTTGCAAGCCAACGGCATCGACGCCCATGTCGGCGGATATTACCTGCAGGGCGCGGTGGGCGAGTTGGCCGTCCAGGGGTTTGCCAGCGTGTCGGTGCCGGCAGAGCAGGCGGGGGAGGCGCGTGATCTGATCGCCCACTATGAAAACGGCGCACAACCTTCCTGATGCGCGCGGCGCCAGCGCGGCGGCATAAACCGATGAGGGCAATTTCCGACAACACCGCGCGGCATTGTCTTACAGCTGCGCTGGGGCTGCCGGTACCTGTTTGAAGGTAAATCAACTGGTTGTAATTTTTGCATAAATTGCTGTTCTCAAGAGGCTTCGGCGTTTTAGGCGCGGACTCTTGACAGGCCTTTGAGATCCGACTAATTTGAGTTCCAGTGGGCGTGCCTGCGGGGCTGAATTTTGAGCCGCAGAGACCGGCAGACAGGAAAACATGTAGGTCGGTGACCTGCACGCCACGTACAGTCGCCGAGGGATTGAATCGGTAACAGCAATGGTACTACTGAAAACTATAAATGAGGTTAACTCAAATGTCTGATCACACAAACGAAGAGACTGGCGTTGCTCAGTCTGAGAATAACAGTGCTCGCAGAGACTTTCTGAAAAAGGCCGGCAAATTTGCCGTGTATACACCCCCGGCGGTGATGATGTTGATGAAGCCCGGCTATGCGGCCATCAGCCAGTCAGTTAACACGCGTACGCCAGGGAAGAGCTTTAGAAAATCCTTTAAGTCATCGTTCAAATCGTCTTTCAAGTCTTCGTTTAAGGCCTCGAAGGGGTCAAAGAACGAAAGAGGCTAGTCCCGCTACAAACACGCGGCCGTGTCGGTAAGCTGGTCATACGGCGGGGTGTAAGTGGACAACACAACGGCGAGTCCATAAGGGCTCGCCGTTTTTTTCAGCAGGTTCGAGCGGTGGTTTGGGGTTTCCGCTCAATCTTTTTTATTCGGCCCGCGCTTCATCGCGGCCACATCCAGCGATACCACTACTTCTGACTTTGGCTCGTCGACAAAGTGCGGTCTGGCACGGGTGTCGCGATTGAATTGTTTCGCCAGTTCCTGTTCGCGCGCGGTGATCATCATCAGGCAGGCGCGGATGTCATTGATGGTCGGCTCCGAGAGCGGGTGCTTGAGGCCGGGTTCGGTGGCCGTGTCCTTGGCTACGCTGGTCAAGACGCTTTTCATCACCCGCAGGATACGTTCCTCGGTGGTCAGTTCGGCTTCAGTCATAGTGGTTTACCTAGCTCGACGGTAGCCTCTATTGTGCCACAGCCCGGGTCGGGGGCGGCAAATTACCCCGGATTTACGCGGATTTGCGCTGTGCGCCGTTCTTTTTACGCCTGCTCGAGTTCTTCCCAGCGTCGATAGGCGCTCAGCAGTTCTGCCTGTACCGTTTGCAGCTGCTCCTGGGTCGCTGAGATGGTCTCCCCGGGCTCCTTATAGAAGTCCGGCTCAGCCATGCGCGCGTGCAGAGCCGCGATCCGCGTTTCAAGCTGTTCGATGATTTCGGGTAGCTGCTCCAGTTCGCGCTGGTGCTTGTAGCCGCGTTTGCGCGGCGTGGGTTTCGCGGTGGCGAGACCGGTCGATTTTCGGTTCGTCGGAACGGCGACAGGCGGCTCGCGCTGGCGCAGCCAGTCGGTGTAGCCGCCGACATACTCATTGACCCCGGCCTCGCCCTCGAACACGAGCGAACTGGTGACCACCCGGTCGAGAAAATCACGATCATGGCTGACCAGCAGCACAGTACCCCTGTAGTCCAACAACCGCTCTTCGAGCAGATCGAGGGTTTCAATGTCCAGATCATTGGTCGGCTCATCGAGCACCAGGAGGTTGCTCGGTTTGCTGAATATTCTCGCCAACAGCAGACGATTGCGCTCACCACCGGAGAGGGCGGACACCGGGGTGTGGCAGCGCTCGGGGGAAAACAGGAAGTCCTGTAGATAGCTGATGACGTGGCGTTGCTGCGAGCCGATATCGATGAACTGCCGCCCGTCGGCCAGGTTGTCGATTACCGAACGCTGCTGATCGAGCTGGGCGCGGCGCTGGTCGAAATAGGCCGTCTCCAGTTTCGTGCCGTGGCGGATGGTGCCGCTGTCCGGTGCCAGCTCACCGAGCAGCAGGCGCAGCAAGGTGGTTTTACCGACGCCGTTGGGGCCGATGATGCCGACCCGGTCGCCACGCAGAATGAGCGTGTCGAGCTGCCTGATCAGCGTGCGCCCGCCCACCGAATAGCCGGCACCGACGCATTCAGCCACCAGCTTGCCGGATTGCCCCGCGTCCTGGACTTGCATGCCGGAAGTGCCGGTCAGTTGCCGCCTTTGCCGGCGTTGCTCACGCATTTTTTCCAGCGCGCGTACCCGGCCCTCGTTGCGTGTGCGCCGCGCCTTGATGCCCTGACGGATCCAGCGTTCTTCTTCGGCCAGCTTTTTGTCGAAAGCTGCCTGGTGGCGGTTCTCGGTATCCAACAGCGCCTGCTTGTGGCGCAGATACGTCGGGTAGTCACCTGGCCAGTCGGTAAGGATGCCGCGGTCAAGATCGATGATGCGGGTGGCCAGCCGGGCGAGGAATCTTCGGTCGTGGGTGATAAACAGCAGCGTGCCCTTGAACTCGAGCAAGAATTTTTCCAGCCACTCGATCGAGGCGATGTCCAGATGATTGGTAGGTTCGTCGAGCAGGAGCAGATCGGGTCCGGCGACCAGGGCGCGTGCCAGCAGCACGCGCCGCTGCACGCCGCCTGAGAGGGTCTTCACCTGGGCGTCGGCATCCAGTCCGAGCCGCGAGAGGACTGTTTCCACCCGTCGCTCCAGGGTCCAGCCGCCCAGGGCCTCGAGGCGGTGCTGAGTGTCCTCCAGTTGCTCCAGCAGCCAGTCGGATGACTGCTCCGCCAGCTGTTGACTGAGGTGGTGATAGTGGCCCAGCAACTCTCCGAGCTCGCCCAGCCCGGCGGCGACGCAATCGAACACCGTGCCGTCGCCGGCGCTGGGCAAATCCTGGTCGAGGCTGGCGATGGTCAGGCTCTGGCGACGTTCTATAGTGCCGTCTTCGGCGCTGACTTTCCCCTCCAGGACTTTGAAAAATGTTGATTTTCCGCAGCCATTACGGCCTACCAGGCAAACTCTCTCGCCGGGTTCGATGGAAAAATCGACTGCGTCGAGCAGGGGCTGGAGACCGAAGCTCAATGACAGACGGCGTGTGCGCAACAGTGACATGGGCGCGAAGCATAGGTATACCTTCCGGTTGACTCAACTGATTTCGCTGCGCGACGATACCTTAGGTAAGCAACCAGGGCCGGAATCTGTGAAGCCGCTCACAGCTGCCGGAGCGGGGGACTGACATACTTTCCGTCCCACAGGTGGATGCCATGGAGGTATTTTGCCATGTCCAGACACGAGTTTTATGCCGATCCGACACTGTTCGACCAGTGGCAGAGCAGCGTCGGCAGCTGGGTACGCAGGTTGTGCGCCAAGCTGCGCCCTTATGCTTGGGTGTATGCCTTCGCCATCCCCGCTGCGCTACTGGCGTCGGTGGCGGTAGCGCAGCTGGCGGTTCTCTTTCATCATCTTGTTTCGCCGGCGCAACCGGCATGGAATCTGTTGCTGGCCGAGGGGATTGCCCTGGTGGTGGCGTTGGCCGCCGCGCGCAGGCTGTCGCGCCACGCACGGGGCGCCTGGCCGCGGCATATTGCGCTTAAGTCTGCGCCATGGCGCCTCGCCGGTCCCATGGAGCGACGGCCAGAGGATAGCGCTGAGCGTAAAGCCATTGCCCGGCGAACAGCCGAACGCGAGGCACTGCAACGGTTTTTCTCCGGCGTGAAAGCGAGCGGTGTCAACGTGGCGGCGGCTCGCGCTCTGCTGGCGGGCGGGATTCGTTCACCGCGCCAGCTGCGCCACGCCAGCGACCGCCAGCTCACGGCCATACCCGGCGTGGGCGTGGCCACGGTGCGTAAGCTGCGCCGGGCATTTTGTACTGAGCCTAGCGCTCATCCGCGGCTTCGATGCGGTGGTAGCGTTCGGCGCTGAAGCGCGGGCAGCAAATGGCATAAAATACCAGATCGCCGGCGCCATCATTGCGGATGCGCTGTTTGGTGCCCGGGGGGATCAGCACCAGGTCGCCGGCGCCGACCACGGCGGCCGGCAGGTCGCCGACTTCCACGGTGGCGCAGCCTTCGGTGATCAGATAGCGCTCGGAGATCCCCTCCAACCGATGCCAGCAGGTGCGCTCGCCGGGTTTCACCCGCGCCCGGGCAATGGAAACATGCGGATCGTCCGGGTGGTTGCCGATTTCACGGATGAAGCATCCTTCCTCGAACCAGTATTCCTGTGTAGACTGTTGCTGAATAATCTTTGCGCGCATGGGTAATAGCAGTTGCTGGAGTTGTTCAGCCAATGGTAACAGTATTTGCGGTGGTCTATGCGGACGCGCGACTTGGCACGGAGTGGGTCAGTTGATGCAGGACATGCCCAGTTTCCATCTCGCCTTCCCGGTCACCGACCTGGCGGCGACGCGAGATTTTTTTACCGCTGTGTTGGGCTGTCGCATCGGGCGCGAAGACAGCCGCTGGATCGATTTCGATTTTTACGGTCATCAGATAACCGCCCATCTGTGCGAGCAAATGCCGTTGGTCGCGAGCAATCCGGTGGATGGCAAGCAGGTGCCGTCGAGTCATTTCGGCCTGGTGCTGGAGTGGGATCAGTGGCACGCGCGCGTCGCCGCGTTACGCGCGCAGGGCGTCGAGTTTCTCATCGAGCCCCATATCCGTTTCCCCGGCCTGGCGGGCGAGCAGGCGACCCTGTTTTTGCGCGACCCCAGCGGCAACGGTATCGAGCTTAAATCCTTTCGACAGCCGCAGATGTTGTTCGCCCGCGAACTACGCTGACCGAGTATACCGCCATGCCTGAGACCGCCCCGCACGTTATTCACGCCCTGGAACTGGGGCCGATGGAAAACTTTGTTTATCTTATAGAGGACCGCGCCAGTGGCAGGGCGGCGGTGGTGGACCCCGCCTGGGACGTACCGGCCGTACTCGCCCTGGCGGCCGAGCACGGCGTGCAGATCACCGACATACTGCTGACGCACAGTCACCACGACCATATCAACGGCATTGGCGAGGTGTTGCAGCACCACGATGCGCAGTTGCATCTGCTCAAGGAAGAGGCGCGTTTCTGGGGCTCGTATCTGGATATCCCCACGCTTCACCATGGCGGCGATCGCATTGCGTTGGGCGCTACTTCTATCGAGGTTCTGCACACTCCGGGTCATACGCCAGGTTCGGCCTGTTACCGTATCGGCGATCAACTGATCAGCGGCGATACATTATTTGTTTTCGGCTGCGGGCGTTGTGATTTGCGTGGCGGTGATCCGGAGCAGATGTACCAAACGCTCAACGATATGCAGCAAAAGCTGCCGGCACAAACCCTGATCCTACCCGGCCATAACTACGCCGAGAAAAGCACCTCGACGCTGGCCGAACAGATAGACGGCAACCCCTTCATGCATTTCGACGAGCTCGACCGGTTTGTCCGCTATCGCATGCACTATCACGACCGGCATCGCCACGGACCTTATGGACCGGTGCGCAAAGGCGAGGAAATGCCGCTATAGCGCTTCCGGCGAGGGTTGTCTGAAAACGCTCCCCGATTACCTCGCGCCTGGATTGCGGTTGCTTTGCATCGGGCTGAATCCCTCTGTGCCATCCGTCGCGGCCGGGTTCTACTTTGCCAACCCGCGCAACCGTTTCTGGCCGGCGCTCAATGCCAGTCGCTTGCTGCCGGAGCCGATCGAGCCCGGTCCGCAGGCGATGGATGCGCTGTTCAAATACCGGGCGATGGGCTTCACCGATCTGGTCAAACGCCCCACCCGCGGCTGCGCCGAACTGCGCGCCGCCGATTACCGGGTGGGGGCCATGCGCTTGCTGGCGCTGTTGGAGCGCTATCAACCACAGTGCGCCTGGTTTCACGGCAAGGTGGCCTTCAAGCAGTTTGTCCGCCATACCGGCGGGCATGGGGGCGGGGACGACTGGGGTTTGCAACGGTTGCATATCGGCTCGACGCAGTGCTTTGTCACGCCCAACTCCAGCCCCGCCAACGCCGCCTTTTCCCTGGCGGATCTGGTCGGCTGGTATAACCTGCTCGCCGATCATCTGGGTATGCCGGGCTGAGCGCCAGCGGCCCTCGCCGGGCACGCTGGCGTCGGCGCGACGTCCGGGTACAGGCGTCGGCGGCAGTGGGCAGTTGACACCGCGAGTCTGCCTGTTGCAGACTCGTTGTCACTATGAACGTTAACGGTTACCCGGCTTTCACGCTTTGTCTGCACGTCCTGCGCATGCGCGCATGGCTGATTGCAGCCGCCTGTGGCCTGGAGGAAACCCGCTAAATCCGAACACCCGTAGTTTTCCAAAAAGGCCGCAGACCGCAAGGACTGCGGCCTTTTTTTTTCGTCAGCCATCAGAGGCGCAGAGCATGTCGGTACCGGCGGCATTTTTGGGGGTCATTTTAATCTGGTCGACCACACCGCTGGCGATCCAATGGAGCAGCGAGGGGGGAGGTTTTCTTTTCGGTGTCACCGCGCGTATGACGCTCGGTCTGATCTTCTGTTTGCTGACCATACGCATCAGCGGTGTGGAGATGCCCTGGCATGCACGCGCGCGCGGCGCCTATCTGGCCGCCGGCCTTGCGATCTACGGCGCCATGGGGCTGGTCTATTGGGCCGCGCAGTATGTCCCGTCGGGGTGGATCGCGGTGCTGTTCGGCCTCTCGCCGCTCCTGACCAGTGTATTCTCCGTGCTCTGGCTGGTAGACCAGAAGCTTTCCGGGCGCGCACTGGCCGGTCTGCTGCTCGGGGTACTGGGTCTGGCGGTGATTTTTTCCGCTAGCGCCGGGGGTGGGGCGCACCTCGGTGCGGGCATACTCGCGGTGCTGTTATCGGCGCTCCTGCATGCGGCCAGTGCGGTGTGGGTCAAGCGCCTGTCGAGCGGGCTGGCGGCGCTGGCGGTGACCGGTGGCGGGTTGAGTGTCGCGGTGCCGGCGTTTGTCCTGACCTGGTTTCTGTTCGATGGCACCTGGCCGGCTGAGTTGCCGGATCGGGCGCGATTTTCCATTGCCTATCTGGCTTTGTTCGGTTCGGTGCTGGGTTTTTTCGGGTATTACTATTTGCTCGGCCGGGTAGGGGCGGTGAAGGTGAATTTGGTCACGCTGGTGACCCCGGTCACGGCGCTGCTGCTGGGTCACTGGTTGAACGACGAGCGTATTGTGCCGAGCGTGTGGGTGGGGACCACCTTTATTCTGGGCGGACTGGCCCTGCATCAATGGGGCGGGCTGGCCGGCCGTGGCGCCTCGGACGAATTGAGCTGACTGCGCCCCGGGGAGTACGGTGCACAATAAAGCTTGTATGCCGGGCCACACCGTGCGCTGTTACACTGCAGCAGCGAAGGGAAAGTCTGACGAATTGATCAGAGTTTCCCGGAGCTGTTATCGAAAAGGGCGAACATGCGTATGAGAATATGCGTGAAACTTGGACTCGCGTTGGGGCTGGTGCTGCTGGCGGCCTGCCAGCCGATGCCGCCGCGTGACGGCTTTTACTCCAGCCCCGTCGGGCCGGGGGATGAAATCGAAGTGCTGCGCGAGTTGGTGATACCGGCTGGCCTGGCCCGTGTGTACCTGCAACACGGAAAAACCAGCGGTTATGCGGCCACCGACCAATATGCGCCCTTTTGTTATGTGCTGTTACGCGATCCGCTGCCGGTGGCGCAAACGCTCGGGCCGGGGAGGTGGGCGGTGGAAAGAGTCTGGCTGAACCAGACCGACGTCAGCCTTGGGTTGCCCCGCAGGGTGGCAGCCCGTATGGCGCTGGGCGGTGGGGATGCCTCCATGATGGCGTGGCAGTTCCATATCACCCTGGCATCTCAACATCACCGGCGTGTAACGCTGGTGTGCTCGGGGGCGTTCGACGTGCCGTCCTTAGCGACGCCGATCCGCTTGCCGGAAATGCGCGAGGCGTTTGGCGACTATGCGACGGTCAGGGTTGGGGAGAGGCCGGAGACGCGGTGAATTTCTTCCAGCCGCCGGTTTTCCCAGGCGCAATATTCTGTCGGTCAGCGTAGAGCAATGTCACCATCCCGGCGACGGCATTGGCGAAATTGGTATTGGGGTTTGCCGCGCAATAGCCTTCCAGCCAGTCAAGAATGTCTGCCAGGCTTTTTTCGCCGAGAATATTAAAGGTGCTGGCCCCGGCGTTGTTGACCGCCGTCAGATAGCCGCTCAGCCAGTGGTGGTACCAGCGCTCGGCGGCCCCGGCCCGGTCGCGTGCGACCAGATAAGTGGCGCAATCCTCGGCGCCTACGCCGAATACGGCGTACTCGTCGTCCATATCGCGCGCCGTTGCGTCTGTTGCCGCGAGCATTGTGACGAAGACAGTCAGGCAGACCATCCGTTTCATGTTTGACTCCACCGGGTGATGGAGTGCTATCGGCCGTCGCCGCGGTGTGCTTGAACGACGGAAGCCGCCGACGTCTAAGCACTCCGGGGGTTAACCAGCGGCGGTGCAGGCGTGTGCCCCTCGGATCAGGGTTTTTGGCTTAGGGTGCCGCGAGCGGCACATGCACCAAAAACCCTGATCCGAGGGGCACGCGCTTTAAGTGCGCGGCGGCTGTTGTCCTGCGTTGTATTTTGGTTTTCCGGGCTTTCCTCTCCCACCGCGCTCAAGGTGAAACGGCGCTGGCCGTGGCCTCGGGGCAGTGCCAGAATAGCCGCCCATATCACCCGCTGAGGGCTGTCATGTCCGATTATTTCGAGACGCTGATCGCGGCCGATGTTTGTCTGCGGCGTTACTCGCGTCTGGACTGGCTGCTGGTCGACTGCCGGTTCGACCTGGCGGAGCCGGGCTGGGGCCCCGGCGTCTATCGGGAAAGTCATATTCCGGGAGCCTATTACGCCCACCTCGAGGAGGCGTTGTCGCGCGCACCGACCGAGGCGGACGGCCGCCACCCGTTGCCGGATTGGCGCTCGTTCGCGCAGCGGCTGAGTGGCTGGGGGCTGCGCCCCGAGCGACAGGTGGTGGTTTACGATCAGGGGAGCGGGGCAATTGCGGCGCGACTGTGGTGGTTGTTGCGCGCTGTCGGTCACCGGCGGGTGGCGGTACTGGATGGCGGCTGGGCGGCCTGGCAGGATGCCGGCGTTCCCGGCAGCGCCCGGTTGCCCGCCGGTCATTCGCTGCCCGTAGCGCTGGCGCCCGGTAGCGGCTGGGTCACCACCGCCGCGGTGCTGAAAAATCTTCGCTCATCGCAGTTCCGGCTCATCGATGCACGCAGCAGGGAACGGTTTGCCGGTCGTCGGGAGCCGATAGATCCGGTTGCCGGTCATATTCCCGGTGCGGTGAACTTTCCTTTTGAAGACAATCTGGCCCCTGACGGACGTTTCCTGCCGGCAGCCGACTTGCGCCGGCGCTGGCTCGCCGGGTTGGCGCAGGTGCCCGCCGAGGATGTGGTCCATATGTGCGGCTCCGGGGTGACCGCCTGTCACAACCTGCTGTCCATGGAGGTTGCCGGCCTGCCCGGTTCGCGCCTGTACGCCGGCTCCTGGAGTGAGTGGATTCGCGACGAGGGCCGTCCGCTAGCAACCGGCGAGGGCTGAACTATACTTCTGGTGAACTGAGCAGACGAGGAGGGCATCGTCATGTCTATCGCCAATCGAGTCTCGGAGTATCTCGCCGAACAGGGTGCGGATTTCGACATTCTCAGCCATCCGCACTCCTCGACCAGCCTGGAGTCGGCGCAACTCGCCCATGTGGCGGGCCAACGGATCGCCAAGTCGGTGGTCCTCGGCGATGAGCGCGGCTATCTGCTGGCCGTTCTACCCGCCAGTTGCCGGGTGGATCTGGGGGAGTTGCACCGTCTGACCAACCGTAATCTCGGTCTGGCCACCGAGCAGGAGGTGGGTGCGTTGTTCGAGGACTGTGAGCCCGGTGCCGTGCCGCCATTCGGCAACGTCTATGATATGGACACTATTGTCGACGAGAGCCTGGTGGAGCAGTCGGACATTTATTTCGAAGCCGGCGACCACGAATGTCTCGTTCACGTCAGCGCCGAAACCTTCGAAAATCTGCTGGCCGACGCGCATCACACCGAGTTTATTTGTCATATGTAGCGGCGGGGGCAGCGCTCGGTCGCTGACCCCGCCGCTACCGGCTCAGGGTCGGGCGACGGCGCGACCGATGGAGTAGTAGGTGAACCCCTGCTTGCTCAGAAATTCCGGGTCGTAGAGGTTGCGACCGTCGAAAATGACCGGAGACTTGAGGCTGGCGCGGATATGCTCAAAGTCAGGGCTACGGAACATGTTCCACTCGGTGATGACCGCTAACGCGTCGGCGCCTTCCAATGCGCTTTCCGGTGAATCGCACAAGGTCAAATCGTCCCGCTCGCCGTAAATACGCGCGGTTTCCTCGCCCGCCTCAGGGTCGAAGGCCCGGACTTTCGCGCCCTGCTCCCACAGCGCCTCCATCAATACCCGGCTGGAGGCTTCGCGCATGTCATCGGTATTGGGTTTGAACGCCAGGCCCCACAGGGCAAAGGTTTTTCCGGTCAGCTCGCCGTTGTAGTGCGCCGAGATTTTTTCAAACAGTTTCTGTTTTTGGCGGAAATTCACCGCTTCCACGGCGTGCAGCAACTCGGGGGTGTAATCGTTGGCCAGCGCGGTATGCTCCAGCGCGCGCACGTCCTTGGGGAAGCAGGAGCCGCCGTAGCCGGCGCCGGGGTAAATAAACTGGTAGCCGATACGCGGGTCGGCGCCGATGCCGACACGCACCTGCTCGATATTGGCGCCGAGCCGCTCGGCAATATTCGACAGCTCGTTCATGAAGCTGATCTTGGTGGCCAGCAATGAATTGGCGGCATACTTGGTCAGTTCGGCCGAACGGATGTCCATCGCCACTATGCGTTCGTGGTTACGGTTGAAAGGTGTGTACAGCGCGCGCAGTAATTCCGTGGTGCGCGGGTTATCGGTGCCGATAATGACCCGATCCGGGCGCATAAAATCGTCGATAGCGGCGCCTTCTTTGAGGAATTCGGGGTTGGATACGACGTCGAAGTCCGCCGCCGTACCGCGTTTTTCCAGGGTCTCCCGGACCTGCGCGCGGACCCGGTCCGCGGTACCCACTGGGACCGTCGATTTATTGACGATAATACGGTAATCGCTGATGTTCTCGCCAATGGAGCGGGCCACCGCCAGCACGTGTTGCAAGTCGGCCGATCCGTCCTCGTCGGGGGGCGTGCCGACGGCGATGAACTGGAACAGGCCGTGAGCGACCCCTTCTTCCGGGCTCAGGGTGAATTTAAGCCGGCCGGCGGCCTGGTTGGCGACCAGCATGTCACTCAGACCAGGCTCATATATCGGGCTTTCGCCCTTGTTCAGCCTATCAATTTTCCCTGGGTCTACATCGACGCAGAGGACATCATTGCCAACCTGGGCGAGACAGGCCCCGGTGACCAGGCCAACATAACCGGAACCATAAATTGTGACTTTCATTCTATTCCCCGAGTAATCTTGCGGTATGAGCAGTATGCGTTGGAGCGCCGGGTCAATTCGTCTGATCCAGACGCCAGTCAAAACGCGCCGATATTACCACCTGGCAAAGCCGGGCGGAAATTGGCTATATCGGCACAAGGTTACAGATTTATTAAGAAAAAATCGCCTGGCTGGAGTTGACAGGCGTTTCCAGCCCGATCACAATACGCGGCTTGCGTTTCGGAGGGGTTCCCGAGCGGCCAAAGGGATCAGACTGTAAATCTGACGGCTCAGCCTTCGGAGGTTCGAATCCTCCCCCCTCCACCAGAGCACAGTGAATATGAATGAATTGCGGGTGTAGTTCAATGGTAGAACCTCAGCCTTCCAAGCTGATTATGTGGGTTCGATCCCCATCACCCGCTCCATGATGAATTTTGCTCATATAGCTCAGTCGGTAGAGCACTTCCTTGGTAAGGAAGAGGTCACCGGTTCGAATCCGGTTATGAGCTCCAGTTGCGGGCGGAACTTAAACCGGCCCTGTATATATTGGTAACTACTGCACGGCGAACACCACGGGGAGAACCGTCCGATGTCCAAGGAAAAATTTGAACGTACGAAGCCGCATGTCAATGTGGGAACGATAGGTCACGTGGACCATGGCAAGACGACGCTGACCGCGGCGCTGACGAAAGTGGGCGCGGAGAAGATGGGTGGCGAGTTCAAGGCGTACG
>JASBSN010000003.1 GCA_030148915.1 Thiogranum sp. | reverse complement strand
CGAAGCCCAACCCTCGGGATTGCCGAAGGTGTCGACGGCACGCGCGGCGCGCAGGAAGTCCAGACCGGTCAGCGGGGCGGCCCAGAACACACCGCGGTTGGGGAACTGATTGGCATTACCGCCGGCGGCGGGAAAGACCGGGTTGTGTCGCTGATCGAAACCAAATTGCGGCCAGCTGTCGGGAAACGCGGCGACGTTGGCCGCGAAGCTCTCGGCACGCCCCCGCTGAACGTTGATATTGCCGTTCGAGGGGGTCGTACAATTGAACATGTCCGCGGAGCGCAAAACCTGCGATGTACATTTGGGCAATGCGGCGCTGACTTGGGCTGACACGCCGGCCGCTGCGAGCAGCGACAGGCCGGCCAGAACGTTTTTCCAGCTACGTGCTGAGTTGTTCTTTTTCATCATCTCTCTCCTAACCTCTTAACTGACCGACCTCAATCCGGTAGCAACACGCCGCGCAACGGCTGGATCTCGGGGTTTTCGAACACCGGGGGCGGAAAACTCCCCAGCAACTCTGTCCGTCCCATCTGCGGATTGGCCACGCCGGTCACCTGCAGATAGTCCGCGACCACCTCGGTCGGATCCTTGACCGAACCATCGGCTTTGGTAATCACCGAGACGTTTTGCACCGAGCGGAAGGCACCGATGCGATCCGGGACCAGATCGAAGAAGTAGCCGGTGATCGAGTAGGTCTGGTTCGGATCGAGCGGTTGCCCATTGACCTGGGCGTTGACCGCGCGGGAGCCAAACGGCGCGTTCGGATCGACGTCATAGGTCACGCCGCTGAAACCGAACAGCCAGCCACCGCCCCAATCGAACGGATCGGAATCGAGCGAGCCACGGATGGTGCCTTCGAGCGCGGTTTTGATCTGCTCACCGGTGACATCGCCGGTAGCGAGTTTGGCGCCGGCGTTGAGGTAGGTGTACAGATCGCCCAGCGTGATCTCGCCGGGGCGCACGTAAGTGCCGTAGCGAAAACCGCGAATCGTACCGATCTCGGTTCCGCCCTGCTGGCGAAATGCATCGGTGATGAAGGCGTGCGAGGTGCCTTCCAGAACGCCCGGTATCGTCGAGGGCGGCGTTATACCGTTGGCGAAGTTACCCCGGAACAGATCGCGTCCCGCCAGTCCGACTACCGTGTCGATAGGCGTGTCGAGTACGTGACCGCTGATCGGATTAACGTGCGACTGAAACTGAGGTCCACTCAGGAACGGTGCGCGTGCCTTCGCCACCAGCCTTTTGGTGCGCCGGTCCTCCGGCTGATCTTCAATGGCGATAAATTCGTAGTTGTGTCCGACGATTTCAAATTTCTTTTTACCGTCTTCAGACTTTTCTTTGCTCTTTTTCACCAACAGATCGAGTTTGGCGATGCGCGAGCCACCCCAGCCGATTTCAGCGGCCAGCACCTTGTTGACCGGCGTGACCACCAGCTCCGGCGTCTCTTCGTGCATGTCTGAGGAAAACACTACGTCGACACCGGGGAACTGATCGACCAACAGCGTGTTCTTCGCCAGGCCCAGTTCCGAGAGCAGTACGACAATG
The DNA here is from genome assembly GCA_030148915.1 of Thiogranum sp. GTDB lineage: Bacteria > Pseudomonadota > Gammaproteobacteria > DSM-19610 > DSM-19610 > Thiogranum. Next base: position 1,789 of record JASBSN010000003.1, on the reverse strand, counting down.
TCGACTTTCTCCTGGTTGCGCAGATCGTCAATCGCCTCCTGCAGCTCCGCCACCCCGTCGGTGAACAGAATCCCGACATTGGCGGTGGGTACGGCCGGCAGACCGCGCTCGGCCGTCATCCCGATTACGCCGATCTTGACACCCTTGACCTTGTAGACCCGATAGGCCGGAAAGAGGCGTTCGCCGGTATCGGCGTCGTAGGCGTTGGCCGCCATGACGCCCCACCGGCCGGCGCCGAACAGCTCAACCGCGCGGTCTTTGCCGTACAGCCAGTCCCAGTTGCCCGGCGCATAGCCGTTGATACCGAAGGTATCGAGCACATCGACAATGGCCTGGCCGGAGGTGTAAAGAACCTCGGCGCTGCCCTGGATGGTATCGCCGGAATTGAACAGCAGCGCTTGGGGGTTGCCCTTGCGGATCTGCTTGATGATATAGGCCTCTTTGGCCAGCCCCGATTCATGAAACTCCGCGCTATCGCCGCGACGCAGGTTCGGCCGCGGCACCATGGTGCCGTGATGATCGCCTATTTCCATCATGGTGATGACTTTCACACCACGCTGGTCTTCGTTTTCGTGTTCCTGTTCATTCTCATCGTCGTCCTTGCCCCCGGCCAACGCCGGTACGGTGAGCGCGACCAGTAACAACACACTCAGTGTGGAAGTAACCTTCTGCCACACTTGGCGGCGGCGAACGACGCGGCATTCTCCTACAGGAACCTTTGCGCCCGGGGCGTGGTCAGAAAGGGGTAAGCGGGGTTGCAGTGCAGGTGAGTGTTGGCGGTATTCGTTGTTCACGGGCAGATCTCCTCAAGCTCGGATATGTACGTTCTGGCTGCCAGAGCCTTGGGCTATGCGAACCGTTGCAGGGTGGGCGCGACGGGGCATTAACGTAATATTCAACTTAAGCGCGTCGGCAATCCCCGACAACCTGGGCGGATGGCGGGTAGGTGAAAACGAACCCCTCCGATTGCCCGGGTTGTATTCCCGTGCCGCAGACAACCACGCGCTTTCCGTCAACGAGTCACTGTGAAAATCGACCAAAAACCCATCGATCAGACGGGTATTGGCGCGATAAAACGTAGGACAGCACCGCACCCCTCCCGGCACACAGGGCTGGATGGCGCTATTGGACGACAGCGTTAAGGCGGGAAAGAGGCGGTATTAATTACCGCCCCAGATCAGGAATTATTTTGCGGATCCAACAGGCCCAGTTCGGTAGCGTGCTGTATACACTGGCGGCGGTTTGCCACACCCAGCTTGCCGCGCACGGCGTCCAGGTGTTCCTCAATGGTTTTGGTTGAGGCCACCCCCAGTTCCCGGGCAATCTGCTTGTAGCTCAGCCCCTGGGCGAACAACTCCAGCACGCGTTTCTGGCGCACGGTGAGTTTGACGGTCACCGACGGGGTTTGATCACCCGGCGGGGCGGTCGGGGGGGTGTAGAGTATTTCATCCAGGCTGCGCGCCGAACTGTCCAGACAGAAACGACTGAGCTCTCTGGAAATACAACGCGCCAGGGCAATCTTCTCTCCGAGCCGCCCCTCGGCGTGGCTGAAAATCGCCACACACGCACTGCTGGTGCCATCCCTGCCGTCGATGGGAGCGGCCACCGAATAACATTGCCGGAAGAGCGAACAATAGTGTTGCTCGGCGCGCAACGCCGCGGGTGTGTGTTGGCGCAGGCTGATGGCCACCGCCGTGGTGCCGCAGCTTTCCTCGGTCAGCGACACACCCGGACCCATGCCGCAGTGCAGGGCGGTGCGCTCGCGCATCTCGGGGCTCGAATACAGACA
>JASBSN010000089.1 GCA_030148915.1 Thiogranum sp. | reverse complement strand
CCTTTCCCCCGAAGGGCGTATGCGGTATTAGCTTGGGTTTCCCCAAGTTGTCCCCCACTATAAGGCAGATTCCTATGTATTACTCACCCGTCCGCCACTCGCCGCCAGAGAGCAAGCTCTCCGCGCTGCCGTTCGACTTGCATGTGTTAGGCATGCCGCCAGCGTTCAATCTGAGCCAGGATCAAACTCTTCAGTTCAATCACTTTAGTCGCTAGAGGCGACAAATCTTGGCTCGATGTACACCAACTCGGAATTTCTTGAGTTGCTTGCATCGAATGTTGCTTTAGCTGCGCAACCTATCCGACGTAAGCACCCACACAAATTATCTGATCCAGACTGTTAAAGAACTCACTGACGCAGGGCCAGTGGAGACCGACAATTATGTAACAGCTTTGCCTGTCTCGTCAATACTTTCTGCTTGGGCCAGCGCCGGATTACCGGGACTGCCCCGAAGCAGAGGCGCGCATTATACAGACGTCCGAGGGGCCGTCAACAAAAAAGAAAACTCATTTTTGCTCTTGTCGAAAGGACTCCAGCGCAGCCCCTACCAGGACAAAAAACCGGCGCTTTATGAGCGGTCCGTACGGCTGCCACTGGGGGCCTCGGCTGGTTGCCGCGGCCCGGCCGTCAGCTGAGCGAGATGCGGGCAAAACGGCGTTTGCCCACCTGATACACACCGGTGCTCCCGGCGGGCAGAACCAGGCCGGCGTCCTCGACACGCTCACCGTCAATGCGCACCGCCCCCTGGCGGATCATGCGCAGCGCCTCCGAGGTGCTCGCGGTCAGCCCGGCCTGCTTGAGCAGATTGGCCAGCGCCATCCCGCCGCTTTCGCCCGCGACCCGGACCTCCGGAATATCCTCCGGCAGGGCCCCCTTTTGAAAGCGGGCAATGAATTGCTGCCGGGCCCGGTCGGCGGCGCCCGGCGAATGAAAGCGGGCCACTAATTCGTGGCCCAGCTCGAACTTTATATCGCGCGGATTGCGGCCACCGTGCATGCCCGCCTTCAGCGCTTCTATTTCCGCTATCGGCCGGAAACTGAGCAGCTCGAAATAGCGCCACATCAAATCATCCGAGATGGACATCAACTTGCCGAACATATCCTCGGGCGCCTCGGCGATGCCGATATAATTTCCCAGCGACTTGGACATTTTCTGCACCCCGTCCAGGCCCTCGAGGATCGGCATGGTCAGCACAATCTGCGGCGCTTGCCCGTAGCTTTCCTGCAACTGACGCCCGACCAACAGATTGAACTTCTGGTCCGTGCCACCCAACTCAACGTCGGCCCGCAGCGCCACGGAGTCGTAGCCCTGCACCAGCGGATAGAGAAATTCGTGCACGGCAATCGGCTGCCCCCCCGTGTAGCGCTTGTTGAAATCGTCGCGCTCGAGCATCCGCGCCACGGTGTGTTTGGCCGCCAGCTGAATCAAATCGGCCGCGCTCATCTCGCCCATCCAGCTTGAGTTGAACACTACCTGGGTTTTTTCCGGATCGAGTATTTTGAAAATCTGCTTTTCGTAGCTGCGCGCATTCTCCAGCACTTCATCCCGGCTGAGCGGTTTGCGGGTGACATTCTTGCCGGTGGGATCGCCGATCATGCCGGTGAAATCACCAATCAGAAAAATCGCCTCATGACCGAGCTCCTGAAACTGGCGTAATTTGTTCAACAGCACCGTATGACCCAGGTGCAAATCAGGCGCCGTCGGGTCAAATCCGGCCTTCACCCGCAATGGCCGGCCCTCGTCCAGACGCTTCACCAGCGCGGCCTCGACCAGAATCTCCTCGGCCCCGCGCCGAATCTGCTGCAAGTCATCGAGCTGCGACATGCTTAACCTCATAGCCCCGAAAAATTGAGGCGCAAGAGTAACATAACTCTGCCGATAACCTCACCGGCAAGCGCGAAAGTGGCTGTGAGTGCATTCACCAAGCGTTTGTTTGCCAAAGATTATTTGAGACAGTCGAGGCGATGCCAGGCGCCGCAGGCAAAACGCTGGCACAGTTTCTGCTCAACAAATGGGGGAGTGCATTCTCCGGTTGACCGAAACCCATGAACTCAGTTAGGTTTAGATATTCTTTTAGAAGGGAATTCTAGTGCGTTACAGTGACAGCTCTCAACACGATTTCAACTCCGGCTGGCAGGGCCGCCAGGCACCGAACGGCACCGCAAAGGGTTGGCGTTGGGCGCTATTAGGCACCGTTTCAGGGCTGCTACTGGGGTTATTCTCACTCACATCCTTTGACGCCAATGCATTGCGCGCCAAGGAGTTACCACTCAGCATCCCGGCAGGAACTGACGCCGAGAACAGCACAGAGGCGAGCACCGAGACAGCCAAGCTCGAGCTGCCTCCCGCCATGAGCACCCCCGTGACCACAGCCACGGCGAGGGAGGATACCGCCCCACCCGCGGGTGAGTGGCACGAAGTCACGATCAAGCCGGGCGACAGCCTGGCGCGGCTGTTCAGCCGGCAGGGTATCGCCCCGCGCCAGCTTCACGACATACTTGCCGGCGGCGGCGCCGCCAAAAAGCTGACGCGCATCTACCCAGGTCAGGTGTTACGCCTGCGCACCGGCGACGACCACGATCTGCTGGAACTGCGCTACGAAATTGATGCTCTGAACACGGTCGAAATCACACAGACAGAAACCGGATACCGCTCCCATCTCGTCGTGCGCGAACCCGAGCACCGGGTTGTCAGCGCGGCCGCCAAAATCGACAGTTCGCTGTTCCTTGCCGCGCAAAAAGCCAGTCTGCCGGAAAATGTCACTATGGAGCTGGCGAGCATCTTCGGCTGGGATATCGACTTTGCCCTGGATATACGCCGCGGCGATCAGTTCGCTGTCCTTTATGAAGAACTCTACCTGGACGGCGAACGGATCGGCACCGGGGATATTATCGCCGCCGAATTTAAAAACCACGGCAAACTGTTTCGCGCCGTGCGCTACACCGATGCGCGCGGCCACAGCGATTACTACGCGCCGGACGGGCGCAGCATGCGCAAGGCTTTTCTGCGCACACCGGTAGCCTTTACGCGCATCAGCTCACGTTTCAGCACCGGTCGCAAACACCCGATACTCAATCGTATCCGCGCCCACAAAGGGGTCGACTACGCAGCGCCGCGCGGCACGCCGGTAAAAGCCACCGGCAGCGGAAAAGTTGTTTTTCGCGGGAGAAAGGGCGGCTATGGCAACACCCTGGTGATCCAGCATGGCAGCAGTTACAGCACGTTGTACGCACACTTGAACAAATTCGCCCGCGCGGCAAAAACCGGCCGGCGCGTGCAACAGGGTGACATCATCGGCTACGTTGGCAGCACCGGCCTGGCTACCGGCCCGCATCTGCATTATGAATTTCGCGTTAACGGTGTGCATCGCAACCCGCTCACGGTCAAACTGCCCGATGCGGCGCCTTTGCCAAAACGCTTCCGCGAGGACTTCAAGCTGGCGACCAGCAACCTGATCGCCCAACTGGAACGGGTTAAAGCCCAAACCGTGGCTTTGCAGGACCGCTGATTCTTTTCCCCACCCCGCGATGAGCGCCTTTTACATCGGTCTCATGTCGGGGACCAGCGTCGATGGTATCGATGCCGTGGTGGCGGATCTGGCGACCGACCGGCCGGCCCTGCTGGCGGCGCAGACCACGCCCTGGCGCGCACCTCTGCGCCAGACCATCTTGCGCACGCTCAACGATCCGCAGCTGACCTCTATAATCGCGCTCGGCGCACTCGATGCCGAACTGGGCGAGGCGTTTGCCGGGGCGGCGGTGGCGGTGATCGCCGCGGCCGGACTGAAGCCAAGCGACATCATTGCCATCGGCAGTCACGGTCAGACGCTGTTTCACGCCCCCGCAGCAAACCCGCCCTTTACCCTGCAGGCGGGCGACGCCAGCCGCATTGCCGCCAGAACCGGCATCACCACAGTGGCTGACCTGCGCCGCCGCGACATCGCCGAAGGTGGCCAGGGCGCTCCCCTGGCCCCGGCGTTCCACCAGGCGCTGTTTCATAAACCGGGGGTGTCTAGAGCCATATTGAACATCGGTGGCATGGCCAATCTGACTTTGTTGCCCGCCGGCGCCGGTACGGTCTGCGGCTTCGACACCGGACCGGGCAACGTACTGATGGACGCCTGGAGCAGCAGGCACCAGGGAGAGCCCTTTGACCGTAATGGCGAGTGGGCGCGCAGCGGCAGTTGCGACCAGCCCTTGTTGGAGCGGCTGTTAGCGCAACCCTACTTGAAGATACACCCACCGAAGAGCACCGGCAGGGAGTTGTTCTGTATCAGTTGGCTGGATGCGCTACTCGCCGAGGGTTTTCATCACCTGAAGGCGGATAATGTTCAGGCGACGCTGCTGGAGTTTAGCGCAGCCAGTATCGCCGGCGCGCTGAGTGAGTTTTTGCCCACGGCTACCGAGCTGTATGTCTGTGGCGGCGGCGCGCACAACGGCTTTCTGCTGCAACGCCTGCAAGCGCACCTACCCGCGTGCCGCATCGACACGACCGCAGTACTCGGTCTGGCGCCGGACTGGGTGGAAGCCACCGCCTTCGCCTGGCTTGCCCGGCAGACCCTGGCCGGAAAACCGGGCAATCTGCCCGGGGTGACCGGCGCCAAACGATCCGCCGTCCTGGGCGCCATCTACCCGGCTTAAGCGCGTTTTTCCATCGGCACGTAATCGCGCACGCTTTCGCCGGCATACACCTGCGTAGGACGGAAAATCCGGTTATCGCCCAGTTGCTCTCGCCAGTGCGCCAGCCAGCCGGCCGAGCGCGCAATAGCAAAAATAGAGGTGAACTGGTCGGTGGGAATGCCCATCTCCTGGTAGAGTATGCCGGAGTAAAAATCGACGTTGGCGTACACGCCCTTGGGCGCCAGTCGCTCCTCGGCGGCCTCCTCCAGCGCCAGCGCGGTTTCAAACATGGGGCCCATATTTCCGCCGCGGCTTTTCATCAGTTCACGCATCAGTTTCTGCAAAATAGTGGCGCGCGGATCTTTGACTTTGTATTCGCGGTGCCCCATTCCCCAAATCTTGCTTTTGTTGGCGAGCTTGTGCTCCAACCAGGGCCGCACTTTTTCCGGGCGGCCGATTTCTTTCAACATTTCCACCACGCGCTCGTTGGCGCCGCCGTGCAGGGGTCCGGCCAGCGTGCCGATGGCGGCGGCTATGACCAGGAACGGACTGGCAAGCGTTGAGCCCGCAACCAGGGCGGCAAAGGTCGAAGCGTTGATGGTATGTTCGGCGTGCAGTATCAGACAGGCGTCCATGATGCGCGCCAGCGCCGGGTCCGGATCCTCGCCGTTGAACATATACAGCAGGCTCTCCGCATAGGCCAAATCCTTGCGGATCGGATAGGGGTCGTAACCGTTGCGCACCTGCTCCCACATCGCCACGATAGTGGCCATACGCGCGATGATCTTCACCGACATGTTGTGCACATAATTGAGGTCCTGGCACATGGCGCTGCCGGTCAGGCACTCGTCGCCCTGATAGAACATGCCCAGACTGGCGACTGCGGTTTGCAGCATTTCCATTGGGTGACCGGTCGCCGGCAGATATTTCATGATTTCGCGCACGTTATACTTGACGACGCGATTGGCGCGTAACTCGTGGTCGAACTGGTCGAGCTCATGCCGGCTCGGTAATCTGCCGTCCAGCAGCAACAGGCTGGTTTCCTCAAAGGTGCTGTTTACCGCGAGATCCTCGATGCGATAGCCGCGGTAGGTGAGAATACCCTTCCCGCCGTCGAGATCGGATATATTCGACTGAGTCGCCGGGACCCCTTCCAGCCCGGGCAAATATTCGCTCATGCATTACTCCCGTTATGCCGGCGCGGCGCCGACGAGCAAAAAATCAGTATAGCGGTTTTGGCCCACAGGCCGCTAATCGCGGGCGACAAAAAAGGGCGCTTAAAGCGCCCTTTTCCAGTGCGTAGTTATCGGCTTAGGCGGAAAAGGAGGAACCACATCCGCAGGTGGTGGTGGCGTTCGGATTACGAATCACGAAGCGCGCGCCTTCGAGGTCTTCCTTATAATCGATCTCGGCACCCACCAGGTACTGGAAGCTCATCGGGTCGACCACCAGCTTGACGCCATCTTTTTCCACTTCGGTATCACCGTCATTGATGTTTTCATCAAAGGTGAACCCGTACTGAAAACCGGAACAGCCGCCGCCGGTGATATACACCCGCAACAAGAGACCGGGATTGCCTTCTTCCTCGATCAGGCCTTTTACCTTGGTGGCCGCCGCATCGGTAAACACCAGCAGATCTTCCTCGCCACTCGCGTTCTGGGCAACATTTTCACTCATCGGTCCGCCTCCACACTATGCTGTGCAATGCCGAAAGTATGCATTTCCTGAGTAATTAGGTCAAGTATTACTTGGCCGCACTGATCACCGCGGCGTCCGCCAGCGCAGGCGTTTCGTCGTTGGCGGCGGCCTGCGGCGCGGCCTCGCCACGGTGGACCAGGCTGCCGTTCACTTCGGCGCCCATGGCCATTTCCAGCAAGTGATAATACACATTGCCGGTAACCCTGGCGTGACTGGCCAGTTCGACCCGTCCGGCGGCGTGCACATCGCCCTCGACGGCGCCGTTGAGGACCAGATTGGGCACCCGCACATCACCCTCGATACGGCCGTTTTCGCTGATCGTCAGCACCGACTCGCTGCCGGGGGCGGCGACAATGCTGCCTTTTACCACGCCATCGATATGCAGCCCGCCGGCGAAGCTGATGTCGCCCTCGAGGCGCGTTTGCGCGCCGATCACCGTATCGATCGGGCAACTGGTTTTATTCCTGATCCCAAACATGGCTTTCTCCTGTTTTCGTCCTCATGGCACGGCTCATTCGGGCCAGGGCAGGGTTTTCTCGACATCCGGCGGCTGAGATTTTCCGCGCGTGACGGCCCGCACGGTCAGCCGCTGCGGCGCAAAACCGGCGGGGATATCAATCTGCCCGTCGAAGTCCTGAAAATAGCGGAACTTGAACTTCAGTGTTTTGACCTCGCCGACCCGCAGATTGTCAAACGACAGCACTTTGGGTTTTCCGTCCTGCACGCCCTCGACATCGATTTCCACCACGCCCTGCGCGTATTTCTCGTTCCCCTTGATCTGCGTCAGCATCAGGTTATAAGCATAACGGCCGGGTACCCCCTCGGGTTTAAGATCAAATCGCTGGATCGTCAGCCCGGCCTTATTGCCTGCCGGCGAGACGATGCCGCGATAAAACGCCAGCTCCTTGCGCAAACTCTGCATCTTGTCCTGCAGGCGCGCGAAATCGTTACGCACTTCCCGGCTGGCGCGACGATCGATTTCGCTGGAGCGCTCGAGGATAGCCAACTGCTGGTGCAGAGCGGCGTTCTGTTCATCAACCTCGGTGAGTCGGCGCTGCAGCTCTCCCTGGCGGCGCGAGAGACGCTGCAGCTCGCCACCGGCGTAATCCACGCCCTGGCGAAAGAGCAGGTAGCCCGCGCTAATCAGCACCACCAGGGCCACCGCCGCACCCAGCCACAGATAGACCGGCTGGTAGACCAGAATTTTGCGATTACCGGCCGGCATAAGATTCAGCGCAAGAGTGCGACCGCGTGGCTGCCGCTCAAGGAATCATTCCCGGCATCCGCAACCCGCTGCGCTCGTCAAAACCGAACATGATATTCATATTCTGTACCGCCTGGCCCGCCGCGCCCTTGACCAGATTATCAATTACCGCCAGCACCACCAGTGTGTCGCCACCCGGGGCGGCGTGCACCGCAATCCGGCAGTCATTGGCGCCTCTCACAGAGCGCGTTTCCGGGTGCGAGCCGGCGGGCAGCACGTCGACGAAAGGCTCGTCGCGGTAGCGTGCCTCAAACAGCTCTTGTACGCCGACACCGCCATCCAGGCTGCGCGCATACAGCGTGGCGTGGATGCCGCGAATCATCGGCGTCAGGTGGGGGACGAAGGTCAAGTGCACGGGCTTGTCCGCGGCCCGCGACAAACCCTGGCGGATTTCCGGCAGATGGCGATGCCCGGGCACCGCGTAGGCTTTGAAGCTCTCGGCCACTTCGGCCATCAGGTTGCCGACACGGGCACCCCGCCCGGCGCCGCTGACCCCTGATTTACAGTCCGCGATCAAGCTCTCGGTGTCGATGCAACCGGCTTCCACCAGCGGCAACAGCCCCAGTTGCACGGCGGTCGGGTAGCAGCCCGGATTGGCCACCAGACGCGCCTGTGCAATGGCGGCCCGGTTGACCTCCGGCAGACCGTAGACCGCCTCCTGGAGGAGTTCAGGGCAGGCGTGCTCCAGGCCATACCATTGCCGCCAGAGCGCGGCGTCGTGTAAGCGAAAATCAGCCGCCAGGTCGATCAGGCGAACACCCTGGGCGAGCAGTTCCGGGGCCATGCCCATGGCCACACCATTGGGGGTGGCGGAGAACACCAGATCACACTCGCCGAGCCTGTCCATTTCCGGTTCGCTGAAATTCAGATCCACATAACCGCGCAGGTTGGGGAACAGATCGACGACACGGGTGCCCGCTTCGCCGCGCGAAGTGACCGTCTGCAGGTGCACCTGCGGATGCAGCGCCAACAGGCGCAGCAACTCAACGCCGGTATATCCGGTTGCGCCGACCACGCCGACCTTAATCAACTGATTACCACTCACTTTCAGCTCACCTATTTTCCGTTCTCTGACAAATCTTGTCTATTCCAGGCGTTTGCGCCCCGTGGCCCGGTAATAGTAAGGTGCAGCCATGTTGCGCAATATCCGCCGCTCAGGCAAGAACCTCCTCTCCCCCGATGCCTGGAAAATCCGCATCCTGTTCTGGTCCGGGGCCGTAGTGGTCGGCCTCATAGCCAGCGGCTTTGCGATAGTATCCGAACACGCCAACGAAGGCTTCAGCCACTTGGTGGAAATCTCTCCCTATTTACCCTTCCTCGTCTGCCCGCTGGGTCTGATGCTGGTTTCCTGGCTGACGGTGAAATTCTTTCCCGGCGCCCAAGGGAGTGGCATTCCGCAGTCGATTGCCGCCCTGCAGATGGTCGATCATCGCTCGCGCCGGGCGGTTCTGTCGTTTCGCATCGCTTTCGGCAAAATACTGCTGACCCTGCTCGGCCTGCTGAGCGGAGCCTCGATCGGGCGCGAAGGACCAACGGTGCACATCGGCGCGGCGATCATGTTTTCTCTCGGGCGTTTTGCCAAATTTCCGCACCATTATATGGATAAGGGTTTGATCCTCGCCGGCGGCGCAGCCGGTATCGCCGCGGCGTTCAACACCCCATTGGCCGGCATCCTCTTCGCCGTCGAGGAAATGGGTCGCTCCTTCGAAGAACGCACCAGTGGTGTGTTGCTCACCGCCGTGTTTCTCGCCGGTATCACCGCGATCGTGATTCAGGGCAACTACACCTATTTCGGCAGCACCGATGCCACCCTGATGACCTCGCAGTTCATTCTGCCCATCCTGATCTGCGGGGTTTGCGGCGGACTGCTGGGCGGCCTGTTCAGCACCATACTGATCCAGGGCTCACGACGCCTGGCGCCCTATATGAAGCGCCGCCCGACAATGGTGGCGCTGTTCTGCGGACTGGGCATCGCCATGGCCGGCCTGCTTTCGGACAGCACCGTCTATGGCACCGGTTACGATCAGGCGCGCGCGATCATTACCGGCGACAGCGTCCTGCCGGACAGTTATCCCCTAATGAAGATGCTGGCCACCATCTTCTCTTACCTGAGCGGAATTCCCGGCGGTATCTTCGCTCCATCGCTGGCCACCGGCGCCGGCCTGGGCGCTGAGATCGCCCACTGGCTGCCCTCACTGCCGGTTTCGGCGATTATCATCCTGGGCATGGTCGGCTATTTCACCGGTGTGGTTCAGACGCCGATCACCGCTTTCGTGATTGTCATGGAGATGACCGATAATCAGGAACTGCTGTTGCCGCTGATGGCCACAGCCTTTGTCTCCTACGCCACCTCGCGGCTGGTGTGCCCCAGCCCCATTTATCGCGAACTGGCAATCACTTTCCTGCCCCCCCGCGCCAAGACGCAAGAACCGCAACCGCTGCCCGGCGAAAGCGAGCGCTGAAACGCTCCCGGGTGCCAGCCGACGTCCGCCAGGGTATGATTCTCCACGACATGAGACTGAAAGACATCGTTTTCCTGCTGCTCTCCCTGGCCTTGCTCGGAGGGCTGTTAGTTTTTTGGCTGGCGCCCACCAAAGTGAACTGAGCATGCTCTGGATTAAGGCGCTACATATTATTTTCATGGTCACCTGGTTTGCCGGCCTGTTCTATTTGCCACGCCTGTTCGTTTACCACGCCGATTGCCACGACGAGCCCGGGCACCGGCGTTTTCTGATCATGGAGCGAAAACTCTATGCCATCATGACGCTGGGCGGCGCACTGGCGGTTTTTTTTGGCCTTTGGCTGCTACGTTGGCATTGGCCCCTGACGGAAACCTGGCTGCAGATCAAACTGCTTCTGGTGGTGGCACTGATTGGCTACCATTTCTGGTGCCGCCGCTTGGTGCGCCAATTTGCCCGCGGAAAAAATCGTCACAGCGGCATATTTTACCGCTGGTTCAATGAGTTCCCCGCCCTCGTTCTGGTTGCCGTGGTGCTGCTGGCCGTGCTGCGGCCCGGCGGCTGATCAGCCGCGGCCGGACGCCACGGCCCCGCCGAGCCCTTACGCCGTGAAGCGCTTTGTTTAGATATAAATACGAATCGTTTGCATTTGTGTTTTTCCTACCTATAATGACCGCTTTGGTCCTATAACAACACACGAGGAAACCGCGCATGAACTACGCAAGACGCGCCAGTCTTGGACTGGCCACCGCCCTGCTTACCGCCAGCGGCGTGGCCGGCGCCGCCGACATGCCCAGCTCTGAAGAGATGTGGAACATCATCCGCCAGCAACAACGGGAAATTGAAGCACTGAAACATCAGCAACAGGTTACCGACGAAAAAGTTGAAGCCACCGGTCAGGCGTTGGATTCAGTGTCGACAAGCCCCTCGATGGCAGGAACGCATCAAACAGACGCGCTGGGCGACAAACACGACGCCTTTGCCCATGGCAAATTCGGCCGCACTGTGGTCGGCGGCTATGGCGAAATGCACTACAACAATCTGGATAGTAAAAAAGAGATCGATTTTCACCGCGCCATCCTGTTTCTCGGGCACGAATTCACCGACAGCATCCGCTTTTTTTCCGAGATCGAATACGAGCACGCGAACACCGAGGCTAACGGCGTCGTGGAACTGGAGCAGGCCTATGTTGAATTCGATTTGGGTCAGAATCATAGCGCCCGCGCCGGTCTGTTCCTGGTCCCTACGGGCATCCTCAATGAAACCCATGAACCGGCTACCTTCTATGGCGTGGAACGCAACCCGGTTGAAAACAATATCATTCCAACCACCTGGTGGGTGGGCGGTGCCAGCCTCAGGGGAGAAATCGCACCGGGCTGGAGCTACGACTTCGCCGTTCACGAAGGTCTGAATACTTCACTGAGTGACAATTATGCCGTGCGCCGTGGTCGCCAGAGCACCAGCGAAGCCGACGCTAACGATCTGGCCAGTACCGCGCGCATCAAGTGGACCGGGATACCCGGCGTTGAACTCGCCACCAGCGTACAATATCAGCAGGATATCACTCAAAGCACGGACCCGAGCGCCGGCGACGCCTGGCTGTTTGAAGCCCACGCGGACATCCGGCGCGGACCGTTCGGGCTGCGCGCGCTGTACGCCACCTGGAATCTGGAGGGCAACGGCCCGGCCTCGGTCGGTGCTGATGAGCAGACCGGGTTCTACATCGAGCCGTCATTCAAAGTGACCCGGCAATGGGGCGTGTTTGCGCGTTACAACCAGTGGGATAATCAAGCCGGCGACAGCCTGGACAGTGAAAAAGTCCAGTACAACGCCGGCGTAAACTACTGGCCACACCCGGACGTGGTACTCAAAGCCGATCTACGGCGCCAGGACAATCAGGGCGCCAGCAACGATAATGGCTTTAACCTCGGTGTCGGTTATCAGTTTTAAACTGTATCCTCTGCGCCCGCTCGGGCACAATACGGGGCGCCTTTGCGCCCCGTTATTTTTTAGCGAAGATTATTGAATGCTCCGAAACCTGCTCATCACCCTCTCCCTGCTACTGTCCGGACCAACGGCGCTGGCGAGCGTCACTTACCAGACCGCGGATGAGTTTTTGCAGGTGGCTTTCTCCGGCGCCCCGCCCGAGGCGGCGCTTATTTGGTTAACCGGCAAACACAAACAAGCCGCCGAACAGATCTTGGGCCATCCGTATTCGACCTTGCGCATCAGATACTGGCGCCGGGGCGCCCGCAGCGCCTGGATTCTCGAGGAAATCGGCAAGGAACAGCCGATTACCGTCGGTGTGGTGATCGACGGGCAACGCATCGAGAACATCCGCGTGCTGGTGTTTCGCGAAAGCCGTGGCTGGGAGATCCGTCACAGCTTTTTCACCGACCAGTTCAACGCCGCGCAGTTGAACCAGGAGCGCCAACTGGATCGCCACATCGACGGCATTTCCGGCGCCACGCTGTCGGTACGCGCGATGAAGAAACTGGCGCGCCTGGCGCTCTACCTGGATGCGGCAACACGAGAAAGCGATGTCTCGGCAGCACCATAGAAAACAGCGCTTCAAGCTCAAATCGTTTTATCTCTGGCACCGCTACATGGGTATCAGCGCCGCACTGTTCGTGCTGATCCTCGCGGTCACCGGTGTGCTGCTCAACCACACCGAAGACTTTCAGTTCGATAGCCGCTACGTTAAAAGCGCCTGGGTGCTCGACTGGTACGGCATCCAGGCACCGCAACACCTGCTGAGTTTTGCCGCCGACAACCGATACATCACCCTGATGGGCGAGCACCTCTACTTGAATCGCCAGGAAATCGCCGGGGAATACCGTAACCTGGTCGGCGCTCTGTATCTGCAGGGCATGTTCGTCGTCGCGGTGAGCGATTCCATTGTGCTGTTGAGCGACAAAGGCGACATTGTCGAACAGCTACACGACGAAGACGGCGTACCGGCCGGCATACGCGCGATCGGCGTGGACAGCAACGGTCTGCTGGTCAGCGCGACAAGCCACGATGACTACCGGACGGACGCGGATTTTCTCAAGTGGCAACGGCGCGACGGTGAGCCCGGCAACATCCGCTGGGCCCAACCGAGCGCACCGGACAAGTTGCTCGTACGCTCACTGCGGGCGCATTATCGCGGTGAGGTATTACCCGTTGAGCGCGTGATTCTCGATCTGCACAGCGGGCGTTTCTTTGGCCGCGCCGGCCCGTGGATTTTCGATCTGGCCGCCGTGCTGCTTGTCTTGCTGGCCTTGAGCGGCACCTGGATCTGGTTGCGACGTCGGCGCTGAATAAATCATCACGCCCTACATCATCGACTGCTGATAGTTTTGCAGCCCCACCTTTTCGATCAGCTCCAACTGTGTTTCCAGCCAGTCTATGTGCTCCTCTTCACTTTCCAGGATATCCTCAAACAGCTCGCGAGACACATAATCCTGGACCTTCTCGCAATGTTCGATCGCCTCGCGCAGCAGGGGCACCGCTTCGAGCTCCAGATCCAGGTCACAGCGCAGCATCTCTTCGGTGTTTTCGCCGATTTTCAGCTTGCCAAGGTCCTGCAGATTTGGCAGGCCTTCGAGAAACAGCGTGCGCTTGATCAGCGCATCGGCGTGCTTCATTTCATCGAGCGATTCTTCGTATTCCTTTTCGTTGAGCGCTTTCAGCCCCCAGTCTTCGTACATGCGGGCGTGAAGAAAATACTGATTGATGGCCGTTAATTCGTTCCTTAGGGCTTTATTGAGGTATTGAATAACCTGAGTGTCGCCTTTCATTCGCTGACTCCGTGCTGAATTAAATAAATGCAGGCAGCCACGCCACCGGCAGGAAAAACTATACCCGAGGCCTGTCGCCGGTCAATGCGCAAACGGTAATGTGGACGGGGGGAGAGACCGCACGGCGGCGGCCCGCTAAGGGGTCAGACGCGCGGAGCGCCGTTAGTGGGGCCCCCGCTACGGGCCTGTTCGAGGATCCCGCGGGCGCAGCCGGCGCATTTGCCGCACTGACTGGCGACACCGAGCTGCTGTTTGAGATCGCGCACACTATTGGCGCCGGCGCCGGCGGCGGCGCGAATCTGACCACAGGTAATCTGTTTACAAATACAAACGTACATGCGACCTCCTTCAGAGGACGCTAATGTAAATGAGAATGACTCCTATTGTCAATTAAAATCTGCCTCAAGGCATCATCGGCCGGCCCGTATCAATCCCCCGAGACCCGCCTCATCCAGGCTGCGGTGCAGCAGGGCACGCACCGAAGCACCATCTTCAAGTTCCTGTATTTCTTCAAATAACTGGTGAATTTTAGTCAGCGGGAAAGTGCGTATGGCCCATTTCACCCGCAGCAGGCTGGCGGCGCTCATACTGAGAGAGTCGACGCCCATCGCCAATAATAATAGCGCCGCCGCCGGGTCACCGGCCATCTCTCCGCAGACGCTGACCGGCCGTGCCGCCGCGTGCGCCTCGCGCACCACCTGGTGGATGGCGCGCAGCACCGCCGGATGGAGGGTATCGTAAAGGGCGGCCACCTGCGCGTTGTTACGATCGACCGCCATCAGATATTGCGTCAGATCGTTGGTGCCGATGGAGAAAAAATCCACCCGTTGGGCCAGCGCCGGTATCTGGTAGACGGTGGAAGGCACTTCAATCATGACCCCCACGCGGGGCATCTCGCCCCCTTCCTCTTCGTCGCACAACTCGTGGTGGGCGCGGTGAATGAGACCGAGCGCGCTGTCCACCTCGGTGACATTACTGACCATCGGCAGCAGCAGCTGTAAATTATTCAGCCCGATATTGGCGCGCAATATGGCGCGCACCTGCGCCAGAAATATCTCCGGATGATCCAGGGAAATGCGAATACCGCGCCACCCCAGGAAGGGATTATCTTCATGCACCGGAAAGTAGGGCAGCATTTTGTCGCCACCGATATCCAGAGTACGTACGGTTACCGGTGCCGGCGCGAATGCTTCGAGTACCTGGCGATAGGTACGCCGTTGCTCTTCCTCGCCGGGAAAGCGATCGCGGATCAGAAACGGCACCTCGGTGCGGTACAGCCCGACCCCTTCGGCACCGCAACGCAGCGACGCGCTGATATCCGCCAGCAAGCCGGTATTGGCATAGAGGGGAATCACCGTACCGTCGGGGGTTTCCGCCGGCAGCGCCGCCAGCTCCTGCAGTTCGTCGGAGAGCTCAGCCTCTTCACGCTGCAGGCGCTGAAACTCCCGGCGCACGGCCTCCGAAGGCCGCACGAACAAGCGGGCCTGATAACCGTCGACCACCAGCTCCTGACCCTCCAGCCGGTTTACCGGCAGGTCGTCTATGCCCATCACCGCCGGTATTCCCAGCGCTCGCGCCAGTATGGCCACATGCGAGGCACTCGAGCCGCGCGCCGACACCACAGCGACAAGCATATTGGCAGGGACTTCCGCCAACTGACTGGCGCTCACCTCTTCGCCGACCAGGATGGTGCCGGGAACATAGGCGTGCGCCGTCGGGTGGCTGCTCTGCAGATGCTCGATGATACGCCGGCCCAGATCGCGGACATCGCCGGCGCGTTCGCGCAGATACAGGTCGTCCATCTTTTCGAAGGCGCTGACGTGTTCGTCGATTGTCTTGCGCAGCGCGCCGGGCGCCCAGTTGCCGGCGCGAATCCCCTCCACGGTGCTGTCCACCAGCGTCTCGCTGCGCAGCATCAGAATCAGCGCATCGAACAGTGCGATTTCCTCGCTCGACAGCGTATCGACCATACGCGCCGAAATAATCCGCATGTCGCGCTCCACCGCTGCGACCGCGGCGTGAAAGCTGGCGATCTCGGCCTCGACATCCTCGACCGGATGGTCGGGAATCGCCTCCAGGTTGGCTTGCGGGTAGACCACATGCGCCCGACCCACCGCCGCGCCGGGCGTCCCGGATGCCCCTTTCAGCGCATAACGCGCTTCGTCGGATTCGCGCAGCAGGCGGTCGATATCGCCATTGGCCTCGGCATGACTGATGGCGCCGGCCAGCTGCGCGCCGAGGGTGAACAGGAAGGTTTCCTCTTCCTCGGCGAAACGACGCCGCTCGCGTTGGCGCACCACCAATACGCCGAGCACCATACGATGCTGGATGATCGGCACGCCGAGAAAGCCGTGGTAGATCTCTTCGTCGATCTGCCGGCTGAAGATATAACTGGGGTGATCAGAGGCGTTATCCAGATTCAACGGCTCCTCACGGCGCACCACCTCGCCCACCAGCCCCTGGCCGAACTCCAGCCGCACCTGCCCGACCACACTGGGGTGATAACCGTCAGTGGCCATCATGACGTATTGCTGCGCATCGCTGTCGACCAAGTACACCGAGCAGACGTCCACCGCCATGGCCTGCTTGAGGCGGGCGACGATCACCTCCAGCGCGCGTGACAGATCCGGAGCGCGATTGACTTCCTGGATGATTCTTCGCAGCGTGTCGAGCAAATGTCAGGTTCCATGCGGCGGGATCGGCGCCGTACCGCTGTGAAGATTCACCGGGTCAGAGAACTCGGAGTTTTCCCTTGTGGGAACAACAGTGGCGCGAGTTCACTGAGCGCCTGCTTATAAACCGAACGCTTGAACGGAACCACCTGCCGGAGAGGATACCAGTAATCGACCCAGCGCCAGTTATCAAACTCCGGTTTGTCGCTGAGATCGAGCCTGACGTGACGCTCTTCGCCTACCAGGCGCAACATAAACCATACCTGCTTCTGCCCGACACAGACCGGCTGCTGCGAGCGACGGATATAACGCTCGGGCAGCCGATAGCGCAACCAGCCGCGGGTCGAGCCGAGCATATCGACATGGGCGGGCAGCAAGCCGATCTCCTCTTCGAGCTCACGGTACATGGCCTGCACCGGGGTTTCCGCGGCGCGAATCCCCCCCTGCGGAAACTGCCAGGCGTCCTGGTGCACGCGACGCGCCCACAGCAAGCGCCCGCGGGAGTTGGTCAGTATAATACCGACGTTTGGCCTATATCCATCCGAATCAATCACTTGCAAGCCAAGCCATGTGGCAATATGGATTATTTCATTGTACACAGCGTCATCGCGGGCGCAAACCGGGCGGAGCGAATTTGCGTTTTTTTCCGTGACGACTATGCTGACCAGCCGGCGTCCCTTAGCCGCAACTGATAGTATTAAGAATTCATGGCCTTAGCGCTTTTTGACTTGGACAACACCCTGCTCGGCGGCGACAGTGACTACCTGTGGGGCTGTTTTCTGGTGGAGCACGGCATTGTCGATGGACCGCAGTATGAGGCAGAGAATCAGCGCTTTTACGACCAGTATCTCGAGGGCTGCCTGGACATCCACGAATTTCTACGCTTCCAGCTGCAACCGCTGGCCCGCCACAGCGCCGAACAGTTACACCACTGGCGCGAAGCGTTTGTGCAGCAAAAAATCCAACCTATCCTCTTGCCGCGCGCGCGCGATCTGCTCGAACGGCACCGACAGCAAAACGACGAGTTGGTCATTATTACCGCCACCAATCGCTTTATTACCGCGCCCATCGCCGAGCTTTATGGCGTGCCTCACTTGCTGGCAACCGAACTGGAAATGCACCAGGGCGCCTACACCGGTCGCCCCAGCGGCACACCTTGCTTTCAAGGCGGCAAGGTCGAGCGTCTGACAAGCTGGCTGGAGGAACGTGGACTGACCCTCGATGACAGCTGGTTTTACAGCGATTCGCACAACGATCTGCCCTTGCTAGAAAAGGTGACCCATGCGGTGGCGGTCGACCCGGACGACAAACTGCGCGCGCATGCCGGGGCGCGCGGCTGGCCGGTCATCAGCCTGCGATAAACCCCATGCGCCGCTTACCTCCGCTGCCCCTGTTGCTCGGCCTGCTGGCCCTGAGCCTGCTGAGCGTGTGGTTCAATCTGCATACCGGCACGCTGTCGTTGAGCCTTCTCGACGCCCTGCAACACCCCGACACCCCACAGGCGCAGGTTTTTCAGGCCCTGCGCCTGCCGCGCGCCGCCAACGCTTTCATCACCGGCGCGCTGCTCGGCGTAGCCGGCGCCCTGATGCAGGTGCTGTTGCGCAACCCACTCGCCGATCCCTATATTCTTGGCGTTTCCGGTGGCGCCTCGGTCGGCGCCCTGCTCGCCCTCGGCGCCGGTGCCGGCGCACTGACCCTGCATTCGGCCGCATTTGGCGGAGCCCTGGTGTCGATGTTGTTGGTGTTTTCGGTGGCCCACGGACGCGGCGGCTGGGACACCACCCGGCTGCTGCTTACCGGGGTGGTGTTGGCCGCGGGCTGGGGTGCACTCATCAGCCTGTTGCTGGCACTCAGCGCCGATACCCAGCTGCAGGGCATGCTGTTCTGGCTGATGGGCGATCTGAGCTTTGCGCAAAATTCCTGGTTCGGCGCCCTGGCGCTGTTGCTGGTGACGCCTGTCGCCCTGCTGATCGCCCCCGCGCTGAATCTGCTGGCTTGTGGCGAACTGAGGGCAGCGGCGCTGGGGATTGAGGTGCCGCGCTTACGTATTATCGTTTATGTGCTGGCGTCCCTGGCCACCGCCAGTGCGGTCACACAGGCGGGCAACATTGGTTTTGTAGGCCTGTTGGCGCCCCATCTGCTGCGCCTCGCCGGGGCCCGCGATTACCGCGTGTTGATACCGGCGGTGCTGTTACTGGGCGGCACCCTGCTGTCGCTGGCCGATGCGCTTTCGCGCCTGGTGATAGAGCCACGGCAATTACCCGTCGGCGTACTCACGGCACTGCTCGGGGTGCCGCTGTTCCTGTTTTTGCTCCACCGTGCGCAGCGCTCTCATGGCGGCTGAGACCGCGGCCCTGCTGAGCTGCGCTGACCTGTGTCTTGACATCGGCGGCGTGCAACTCGTGGAGGGCTTGAACCTCAGCCTGTTCCCCGGGCAGAGCTGGTGTCTGCTTGGGCGCAATGGCGTCGGCAAGACCACGCTGTTGCACACTCTGGCCGGACTGCGCGCAGCGCAGCACGGCAGTGTGTGGCTCGGCGCCCAGCCGTTACGGCGGCTCCCCCGCAAGCAGATCGCCCGGCAGATCGCCTTACTCCCGCAGCATCAGCAGGACAGCTTTCCGGCCAGCGTCCGAGAAACCGTACTGCAAGGCCGGCACCCGTACCTCCACGCCTGGCAGTGGGAAACCGCGGAGGATCACCAGCTGGTCTCCGGCTTCCTGGAACAGCTGGAGCTCGCATCCCTGCAACAGCGCGACATTCAGACGCTCTCCGGCGGCGAACGCCAGCGGGTCGCCATCGCCAGCCTGCTGGCCCAGCAGAGCCAGGTGCTGTTGCTGGATGAACCGGTTAACCACCTGGATATAAAACACCGTCTCGATCTGCTCAAAACCCTCGACCGGAACTACCGTGCGCAGGGGCGGGCGATATTGATGAGCCTGCACGACGTCAATCTGGCGGCGCGCTTTTGTACGCACGCGTTGCTACTGCTCGGCAACGGCGCGGTGCGCCAGGGCCCGGTGGCGGAAATCCTGGACGCGCAGACGCTCGAAAGCCTTTACGGCTACCCGATGCGGGAAATTACCTTCGCCGCCGGCCGAGCCTGGTTACCGGATTGACCAGTTAAGTTTATCGACACTTTAAATAGCACCCACGTTTCAAACAGTTAAGAGGCAAGCCCCAGAGGCTATCCATTAATTATTGATTTTAAAATAATTTCTGATGCCAGCCGTTTGCTGCATTCTGGTGCGACTGTCGGATAAATTTAC
This sequence comes from Thiogranum sp., assembly GCA_030148915.1. GTDB lineage: Bacteria > Pseudomonadota > Gammaproteobacteria > DSM-19610 > DSM-19610 > Thiogranum. The sequence goes on along the minus strand of JASBSN010000089.1, from coordinate 3,687 downwards.
ATTTTAATTCGCGCAGCCTCTGCGTCCGCCTGCCAAGCCTTTGAAGTCCTTCCAAGTTTAAAGACCGGCACGTCTATTGCTGAGCATTTACTCTCGACGGATTTTATCTGGAAAGTGTATGGCTGCAGCACATCCCACCACGCACCGCGCCCCGGCCTCCCGGGCCACGGCCTGCACCACCGACAAGGCGGGCGAGCGCCGCGACGGTCCCGAGCGCCGCCGGCACAGTTGGCGTACGGTGACTTATTGTGGGCTGCATGGGCGCGGCCGCCGGCGTCAGGCGCGGCGCCAGGAGCATAACTATTACCTGGATCGCTACGAGCACAGCCTGGTGCTGATCGGCGTACTGATTTTACTGCTGAGCTGTCTGGATGCGCTGCTGACACTCACACTGCTCAGTAAGGGCGCCTACGAAGCCAATTATCTGATGGCGCGCCTGCTGGAAGTCGGAACCCGGCCGTTCATTCTGGCCAAAGTGGTCATGACCGCGGTCGGCGTCCTGTTTCTGCTCATGCACGCGCACTTTCGTATTTTGCGTGTCACCAGCGGCAAGCGCATGCTGCAGGCCCTGGCTAGCGCCTACGGACTGCTTATCGGCTGGGAAATCATTCTACTGGGAGTGATCGAATGACGGTGAAACCTAACTGGCAAACAATCGTTGCCACCAGCGGCGCCGGTTCCCCGGCTGCGGCATCGGCGCTTGCAAGTCGGCTGGCCGCAGCCTGGAGAGAATCCAGCCGGGCAGGGGCGGATTATCGCTGTAGCCGCACGATACACCGAGATTATTCGGATCAAAAATCTTCACGAATGTAGGCGACTGCAAGTCATCGGCATAGACGATGCCGCAGTAATCCTCCTCATGTTCGCGACGCAACAACGTATCGATTTCGTCAATAAATTGCGACAGTAGCTCAGCGTCGACGGTGACCGCCGGCGGCGGCTCGCCGACCGCGTACAGATACCAGCCCTCGTCGGCCTCAGCGCGTACACGTTGCCACAGGCTGTCCAATTGCTCCCAGCGCAGCACGCCCGAGAAGGTGCCTTTGAAAGCGGTATAAAAATCCGGTTGTCGGTCGTTCATCAGCCACTCCTCGGTTGGCGGGTGTCATCAGACGTTCCCCTCGGCGGGCGCCCCGCGATTTTTCGCCCGGTGCCGACAGAGCATAATACCGGCCCCTCAGGTAACAATATTTTATATGTTTCTCATGCACTTAATACGGCGCCGGGTTGACAGCCCCGGAGCGGAAAATGTACAGTGCGCATCGCTCACAAGGATCTGCACAGCGTCGTTATGAATCTCCGCCCGGCCGCTTTTTTCTCCGCCTCGTGCCTGCTGCACGCCGCCCTGTTATGGCAGGTCGGCGAGCCGCAGCGACCGGTGCTGAATATCGGCGGCGAAGCCAAAGCGCTGCGCGTCACCCTGGCGGGCGCCGCCGGTCCGGCCGCGCCCGCCCCCAGCAGCGTCAAGAGCACTGCCCAGCTTCCACCGCCAGACCGGCACCCTCCGCCCCGCCCCGCGGCGTCCGCACCGCCGCTGCCGAAGGCGCGCTCAGTTGCGACCGCTCAACCTGCCGCGAAAGCCCTCCGGCCGACCACCACACGGCAAGCGGAAACGACACCCCCGGCAACCCCTCGCAGTGAGCCCGAACGGGTCGCCGCATCCAGTACCGCCAGGGCGCAGACGGCAACGTCTCTGAGTGTCAGCGAGCGCGTCAGCGCCGCCTTGCAAAGCCAGTTGGCGGAAAGCTTCGACTACCCCTGGCTGGCCCGCAAACGTGGCTGGCAAGGGCTGGTCACCTTGTCGCTGCACATCGACCGGCACGGCGCCTTGAGCCGCTGGAAAGTTATCCGTACCTCAGGCTACAGCCTGCTCGACCGTTCTGCCCTGCGCGCTGCGCAGCGTATCGGTCGCCTGCAGCAGGCCGATTCACTGTTGAACGGCCAGGCGTTGAACCTCAACCTACCGGTACGCTATCAACTGCTCGACAGCTAAGCCGCTCGCTCAGCCCGCCCAGCCGGCCAGCACCAGCAATGACAGCACCACCAGCCACACCGTCAGCGAGCGCCAGACCAGACGCATGGCGGCTTTGACCGGCGCGGTGACGTCGTCGAGAGCTTTCTCATCGCCCAGCGCGGCACTGCCCGTGAGCACCAGAATACGTTCGGAGCCCGCCGCACCCTGGGGCTGTTCGCGCTGCGCCTCGCGCCAACCCTCCAACGCTGAGTCAAAGTGACCGCCGAGGGCGAACCCCAGCGCCGTCAGGCGCGCCGGCACCCATAACAGCACCGCAAACAGTGCGGCGACGCTGTCGGCAAAGGATTCGCCCTGAGTGCGACGGTAATACAAGATCGACACGCTGCGATACATCACCGCACCCAGCGGCCCGAGCAGCGCAAACCAGAACAGGACCGCGAACATACGGTCGGCGGCTTCCAGAAGCACTGCCGCCTGCACACCTCGGGCACAGTCGTAGGGTTGCTCCGGCATGGGTTCGCCGCGCAGCAATCGTCCCGCGGCGCGTTGACGCAACTCGCTATCACTGGACTCGCTGACTTCGCACCAGGTGCCGACATCGGCCGACAGGTCGCGCGGGCCCAGGCAATAAACGAATACGGCGACGTAATACAGCAAGCCGATCAGGCCGAACAGCCAATCATGGACCCACACCTGTAACAGCCCGACCACCAACCAGACAGGCAACAGCAACAGCAATAGGCCGCCGAGACTGTCCCAGGTGGGCCCACTGAGGCGCGCGCGCACCCAGTCCACATAGCGCAGAAAACTATCGTAACGACGATATTCGTGCAGGTGCGTCAGCAGACGATCGGCGGCAATACCGAGAAGAGCGGAAATAAGTGTCATGGTTGCGCTGGCCGGAGGAGAGTAAGAGCACGCTACCGCCTGGTGGCGCGGGCTGTCAAGCCAGTAAAGAGGTGAGGCGTTGCCAGTCAAAGGTCGGCCCGGGATCGGTCTTGCGCCCCGGCGCGATATCGCTGTGGCCGACCACGGCCTGCGCGCCAATGCCCGGAAAGCGCCGGCGCAGCAAGTTGATCAGCGCCGCCAGGCGCTCATACTGGGGAGTTTCGTAGGCCGTATCATCGTCACCCTCCAGTTCGATACCGATGGCAAAATCGTTGCACGCTTGCCGAGCGCCATAACAGGACTGGCCGGCGTGCCAGGCGCGCCGCGTGAATGGCACATACTGAACCAGTTCACCGTCGCGGCGGATCAGCACGTGCGAGGACACACGCAGACCGGCGATGGTGGCGAAATACGGATGCACGTCAGGCTCGAGACGGTTGGTGAACAAGGCATCGATCCAGGGTCCGCCGTACTCGCCCGGTGGCAGACTGATGCCGTGGATCACGATCAACTCGATCGCGCCGTCGGGGCGGTCGTCGCAATTAGGCGACAGAACCCGGCGTGCCTCCTGCACCCAGGCGCCGTCGGCCGATAAATGCATCGCATGTTCCAGCATCTTCGAGGCGTTTATTATGGAGTCTCAGCCACATCCGTTACAATGCAGACCTTAATCCGTCATCACAGGTATCGCAAGGAGCCTTAGTGAAAGTCATCAGCCTGGTTGTCCTCCTCCTCGGCCTGGTCGCCAGCGCCGCGGCCGAAACCCGCTACGTCAGCGACCGACTCGAAATTCAGATGCGCACCGGCAAGGGGACGCAATTTCG
>JASBSN010000087.1 GCA_030148915.1 Thiogranum sp. | reverse complement strand
AAAGCGGCATATAACCAATCATTCGAACCGACGCTAAAAATCAGCGCGGTTTAATTCAAACGTTATGAGTAAAAGGAAGGTCGCAAGAGGCTCTTGCTGATAGGACAACGCCAGTGTCGAAAAAGGAAAAGGAATTCGTCGGATATATTGTAGACTTAATGAGCTCGATAGGGCCTGTATATGCCAAAGGAATGTTTGGAGGTCACGGAATTTATTTGGATGGGGTTATGTTTGCTTTGGTTGCAAATAACGTTCTCTATCTAAAATCGGATGAACATACAGAAATTGAATACAAAGAAAAAGGGCTTGAAGCGTTCGCATATAACAAGAAAGGCAAGGAATATACCTTGTCGTATTATCAAGCCCCCGAAGAAGCCTTAGAGGATAGTGAGGAAATGAACTTGTGGGGTAACAAGGCATATGCAGTGGCTTTGAAGGCTGCCGCTAGAAAGTTAAAAAATGGTAACAACGCGTAACCACAGCACCCAGTTCGCCGCTGCGCGGCTCGACGTTATACTGCCATTTAGCCTGTATTAGCCCTCTTGAAATATACATATAATAAGCATATGCAGAATTAGCGGTTCTGACGTAGAGTCGGCTTTCTATGATCGGTGCGCCATCTCTATTCTCGATCCTGGAGCGTCCACTGAAGAGCGCTTCGTCTTGGTCGGAATGGATGCCTTGGGCAGGATTGTCGTGGTTGTTTACACATATCCCGGCAATTCGATACGGATTATTTCAGCGCGTACAGCGACTAATTCAGAGCGCAGGAATTATGAGAAAGGGACGATAAGCTCGGTCGAGGTTATAAAACGTTAATTAAAGCAACATAACCATGGCGTCGAAAAGGCGTGGGGGCGCTGGCGAAATGATTAGGAAAGTAGAAATCTACTTACTGGCAGGCGGAGCGTCTGGTTTAATTGCCGGGCCGCTGGTCAGGGCGGGGATGCTAGTCTGGAAGCATTTTGCTTTCAGTGACGTGAATAGCCCAAAGGGGGCTCTGTTATCACAAATCGTAATTGTTCTATTTAGTGCTGTTGATGTCCAGAAAATCACCGCCTGCCTAGCACTTTCACTGGTATTTATGGCAATTGAGCCTTATTTAAATAAACGTAGCCGACATATATTCGCAGCGCTTACTTGGGCAACCTTTTCAATGCTGATTTATTTATATCAGAGCCTGTTTAGGCAAATTGATATACCGATAGCTGACTTTATTACGCTGATTCCGTATGGAGTAACCGGAATACTCTTTGTTGTATTTCTCGACAAGTTGAAGAACAGGTACGCCGTTAATCTATTGCCTGCTACAGTGAATGAAAAGGATGTATATAGAGAGAGGTCATTGACAAAGGCTTTACTCATCGTGACGCAGCTAGTGGGTGTGATTTTAATCGCGTTGTGGACAGGCACGCTGATGTTCACACCCATGCTGTTTGATTCGGGAGAATCTGTAGGCACCTGGGTAAGTTTTCTTTTATGGATGTCGATTCCCATCTGGTTACTGTTGTCCTTTATGGTTTCCTGGGCAAAATACAGCGACAATAAGTACTCCGCTGCCAGGTTTATTTCAGCGTCTCCAATGGGTGTGCTCGTTATTCTTGTTGCGTGTTACGAGCTGGTAACCTTTGTGTATACAGTTACACGTTGAGAGGTGACGGAGGCGGTTAGCGTCTAGCATGGCGCTGCAGCCAACCGGCTACGCCGCGGGCTGAGCTTAGTCGGTGAAGTTGTAGAAAAAGCCTTTGAGTACGCGACGAGTTATTTAGCGGATTGCGAGCCTGATTAAGGAATGAAGAAATTCCGGTGCCAATGGCCGAGCTGATTGAATTCGACACACAGCGCCTTCGGTTGCGCCAGTGGTGCGCCGCTGACCGTGAGCCTTTCGCCGCGCTCAATGCCGATCCAAAGGTGATGGCGTTCTATCCTGCCTGTCTTGATCGCGCCGAAAGTGATGCGCTGGCGAATCGTTGCCAGGCCCTTCTCTCTGAACGTGGTTGGGGTTTTTGGGCCGTGGAAACGAAAAGCACACATGAGTTTGTTGGCTTTGTCGGTTTGCACACGCCGGGACCAGAGCTTCCATTCTCTCCGTGTATTGAGGTGGGTTGGCGGTTAGCTGCAAAATATTGGGGCAAAGGTTTCGCCACTGAGGCGGCGCGGGGTGCGCTTCGCGTTGGTTTTGAACGGCTGGGGGTAGCGGAAATCGTGTCTTTCACGTCGGTCGGCAATCTCAGGTCGCGTGCAGTTATGGAAAGGTTGGGTATGCGAGACACCGAGGAAGCATTTGAGCATCCCAACCTGCCGGTGGGTAGTGTGCTTCGGCAGCACTGTTTGTATCGACTGTCGCACGCGCAGTGGGCGATAAATTCCACATAACCTTGCGAAGGAATACACCATCACCTTCACTATTCCCAATTGAGTTTTTCGTCTGAGGCGAAATGTGGTGTGGACATTCCAAGCATGAGAACCAGGAGAGCGATATGACAGATGCCATCAAGAAAACCGCGAGCTGCCTTTGTGGCGCTGTGCGTATTATTGCAAATAATCCCAGCAATAAAGTAGGCGCATGTCATTGCGGAATGTGTCGGAAATGGGGTGGTGGACCCTTCATGGAAATAGACTGTGGCACAGACGTTTTATTCGAAGGAGAAGGTGATATTACAGTATATAACTCTTCGAGTTGGGCAGAGCGTGGGTTTTGTAAAATATGTGGGAGTCATTTGTTTTATCGCTTAAAAGAAAGCAAGCAACATATGCTTCCGGTCGGGCTTTTTGACGACCAAGAGCATTTGGTTTTCGAAAGCCAAGTATTTATTGACAAAAAGCCTTTGTTTTACAGCTTTTCAAACAAAACAAATGATATGACGGAGGCAGAAACCTTTGAAATGTTTGGTTCGCCATAACAGTAACCGCGTAACAGAGGCGTACAGTCAGAGCGCTTTGAGGACGCAGCAGTATGAGTAAGAGTCTTCCTATAGCCTTCGCGGTCTACCCGCCGCTTGTTTAAAGTAAGAAGTGTACAATCCCGCTATCAACGCCGACGCGCACGCTGAACGGACCGTTCTCAGGCGGGTGGATGATTGGGCGCGCTCAAGCATCTTCAAAGGAGATCTTAAAATGTCAGATTTATTCGACGAAAAAGCCAAAGATTGGGATGCCGACGCGGTTATCAATAACCTGTCGGCGGCTGTCGGGTCAGCCATCGTGGAACATGTTCCCTTTGACGCGCGGATGGAGGTATTGGATTTTGGCGCCGGCACCGGCCTGATCAGTGCGCACGTGGCGCCACTGGTGAATAAAATCGTGGCGGTCGATATCTCTCAAGCGATGCTGGAGAAGCTGGCGGCAAAGCCGCAGCTGCGCGGCAAGGTGCAGATCCTCTGCCAGGATATCGTCGCCGAACCCCTGGCTGCTCGGTTTGACGTGATTATGAGTGCGATGGCGCTGCATCACGTGAAAGATACGCAAGCGCTGCTAGGGGTATTTGCGGCGCATCTTAAGCCCGGCGGCATCATCGCCTTGGCGGATTTGGATCAAGAGGATGGCAGTTTTCACCCGCCAGGCACCGAAGGTGTCTTCCACTGCGGTTTTGACCGCGACGCGCTGCAAGGCCTTTTGCAAAATAGCGGTTTCACGAATATTAACTTTTTCACAGCTCATACTGTCGTCAAGGAAGCTGGCAAATATCCGGTATTTCTGGTTGTCGCAAAAAAATAGGGCTTTCGGCAAATCGGCGCTAAGATGCGCTTTATGACCCTCGACGCGCCACAAGTACCCGAGCCCGCGGTGAGCTGTGCCCGGTGTGAAGCATGCTGTTGCCGGCTGGAAGTGATGCTTTTTGCAGACGCCGAGGTTCCGGCTGAGTTTATTAAGATAGACCAGTGGGGCGGCCATACCATGGCGCGATCGACGGATGGTTGGTGTTCGGCCCTGGACAGAGGCACTATGAAATGTAGTATTTACGCCAAGCGGCCATGGGTCTGCCGCGAATTCGAGATGGGGGGCTACCAATGTATTGTCGAAAGAGACGCCGTACTGCCGAGCATGAATCCAGGCGGTGAATAAGGTTCGCAACTTCGGACACAAAATGCTCTCCTGGGCGCAGGATATGGGTCTGCTGGTGATCGCGCTGGCCACGCTGCTTGCCGCAACTGTGCTGTTGATTCGTTACGGCCACCCACGCTTTCCTTATCATGACCGCGATGGGGGAGGGCAGGCATGAGAGCGATCTGGTGTCGAGTGCTTTGACTGAGCCGGTAGCGATGAAATTGAGTGTATTTTTAGCAGTATTTTTTCTGCTGGTCTCAGCCGTGCCGGGGTACGCCACCGCGGCGGACCCGGACCCCGTGCCTTTCGTTATGCAGTTGACGCGCCCCGGCGACAACTATGGTCACCGCCGGGCATTGCTGCAAATTGATAAAGTCCTGGACGATATCGGTGAGCGAAAGCTGAAGATCGTGGTGGTGGCCTACGAGGCGGGCATACATGCGTTGTTGGCTAACAACGAGGAAACCTCGCAATTGGTCACCAAACTGGCCAATCGGGGGGTCACGTTCAGGGCCTGCCGTATCAGCATGCGCGCCTGGAACCTGAAAGAGGAAGCGTTCCCCCTGGAAGTGGAATTTGTGCCCGCCGGCGCTCCGGAGATGGTGCGCCTGCAGATGCAGGGCTATAAGTACTGGCGACCCTGATTCCGGCAACCGCCTGCGGAAATGTTTTTCTTTGTGACTCCAGGACTAGAACATGGCGCTCGCCCCCACTGAAATCGACGATCTGAGGCGCGCCAAGCACTCGCTCGAAACGCCGGGCCTGGCCGCCAAGATCAGCAACCTGATCGGTACGCCGCTGGAAAAAGGCCTGGAGATGCTACCCGGATCCTGGCAACAGGTGGTCAATGATGCCACGCGCAAATCGATTGAGACCGCGCTTGAGGTCGCCTTATGGAGCATGGACGCCGGCCGGCCAGAGCGCCCGTCGAATCGCTGGCATAAACTTCTGGTCGGGGCCACCGGCGCTGCCGGCGGCGCCCTGGGCTTGCCCGCACTGGCGATAGAGCTGCCTGTTTCAACCACGATTATGTTGCGTTCGATCGCCGATATTGCGCGTAGCAGCGGAGAAGACCTGGACGCGCCACAGGCGCGGCTCGAATGCGTACAGGTGCTGGCTTTCGGCGGTAGCTCAGCGCACGACGACGGCGCCGAGACAGGCTATTTCGCGGCGCGCGCGGCCATGGCCAAGGCGGTTTCAGAGGCCGCGGCCCACCTGGCACGGCACGGCCTTTCGGCCCAGGGCGCGCCGGCGGTGGTGCGCCTGATCAGCCAGATTGCATCGCGTTTTTCACTCATTGTTTCAGAGAAAGTTGCCGCCCAGGCCGTACCGGTGGTTGGCGCTGTCGGCGGTGCCGTGGTCAATACGCTGTTTATCGATCACTTCCAGGAGATGGGCCAGGGGCATTTCCTGGTGCGCCGACTGGAGCGTCTGCACGGCGCCGAGGAAGTCAGACGGGTTTATCAAAGCCTGTAGTTGGCGCGCGCCCGCACTCAGCCACCGGCGCTTCGACCTATTCAGCTTGAATCGGCTTCATCCCCACTGCAACGGTAGTTGATTCCCCCGCGGCGCTCGGGAAGCCCTCTACTATTAGGGGCATTTGGCAGCGCAAGGGGTTAAATGCCCCGAGGCCAAGGGCGTTGTAAAATTTACCATCAATGTTTTCAACAAGATAGATTGCGTTGCGGATTGGCATGCACCCTGCAATACAGACAGCAACTTATCAATTCAATTAGCGCTTGGCGCTACATAACAACGGAGAGAACAACATGGCAGTTACCGTAACCGATCCTCTGAAGTTGCTGCTGGCTATTTTCCTGCCGCCGGTGGGCGTGTTTATGGAGGTGGGCATTGGTGGCCAGTTCTGGCTGAACATCCTGCTGACGTTGCTGGGTTATGTGCCGGGGATTATTCACGCGGTGTATATCATTTTGACCCGCTAACCCACAAATCCTTCGCGACTACCAGGAGAGCAACATGAAATTGACCACTAGCTTATTTTTAGCGCCGGCGCTGGCCTTTGGCCTTGCCGGCTGCGATGTGCAGCAAACCGAAGAAGGCGAGTTGCCCGAGGTCGACGTAAAGGGCGGCAACATGCCCAAATACGATGTCGAGGCCGGAGATATCGATATCGAAAAGAAAACGGTTACCGTTCCCACGCTGGATTACGACTCTCCGGCGCAAGACGCCGCGGAAGAGAAGGCCGGCAAGGAATAAACTGGCCGCGAAAACGCGGCGCACTCATCAACATTGCCGCCGGTCAATCCCCATCAGGATTCACTGAGCAGCATTTAACCAGCGTCACACACAGAGGAGAAATATCATGTTTCATTGGGCCATCGTAGCACTTGTAGTAGCCATCATCGCAGCACTGCTGGGATTTTCCGGAATTGCCGGCGCGGCAACCAACATTGCCTGGATTTTATTCGTCGTCGGGTTGATTCTGGCCGTAGTGTTCTTCATCACCGGCCGTCGTCCCACCGTTTAGCGCGCCGTGCGTTTCAGCGTTGCACTGTCTGCACTATCCTCCGGACCGAGTCTGGCCCGGGCGGGTAGTGCGGACAGCACCTGGGTGTGTCTCTTTGCACCGTGTGGCGTGGCCGGCAGCCTGTGTTTGGCGGGTTGCGCCACAGTGGGGTAGCGGCTTACAAGTTTTTCCAGGCGAGAGGGAAAGAACTACACTTCCCGCCCGCGTCGCCGAGCAGGCGGGCTGAGATTCATCGGGTGGTCTGTATGGCGCGCCCGACAGGAGTCGAACCTGTCTCCCTGACCTTTTGTGGCGTCTAGTGACATAATAATGACGCACCTCTAATCAGGTTATTCCCTATTGTAGACAGTAAGTTAGTGCGTCATACTTCGTCATAAGCTGCCAAGAGCAGAAAAGGCGAAAGGTGTACCCCGGGGTGTACCCCGGAGAGAAACAGGGTAAAGACCTGTGTCCTTGCACCGATAACAAGAATAGAGACGCGCAGGGGGCTCCGATGAAATTCACCGACGCAGCAATCAAGGCGATGAAGCCGAAATCGGAACGCTACGAGGTTTATGAAGGCGACGGCTTCGGTATCCGAGTCACGCCCAATGGGAAGCGGACCTTCGTTTTTCGGTACAAACTCCACGGCCGCCCGCGGCGAATGACGCTCGGGCCGTATGGGCATGGGGGTATCAGCCTCAAAGAAGCCAGAAATCGGTGGTATGCCGCTCGTGCGAAGCTGGAACACGGCACCGACCCGGGACAGGCCCAGATCGAGGAGAAGCGTGCCAATTACGAAGCGGGGACCGTGGGCGAACTGGCCAACGACTACATGACCAAGCACGCCAAGGCCAAGAAGCGGTCATGGAAGGAGGATCAGAGGATTATCAACCGAGAGGTCCTGCCCGCGTGGAAGAACCACAAGGCGAAGAGCATCAAGCGGCGGGACGTGATCGAACTACTCGACCGGATTGTGGAGCGTGGCGCCCCCATTCGGGCCAACCGGGTGTTTGAGGTTATCAGGCGGATGTTCAGGTTTGGGGTGGAGCGCGACTATCTCGAAACCACACCCTGCCTTTATATCTCAAAGCCCGCCCCCGAGCAGCGGCGAGACCGCGTGCTGAGTCCGGAAGAGATCCGCACCTTCTGGATCAAGGTCGAGGAGATCCCCTCAGCACGGCCCGTGCAGCTCGCCCTGCGGCTGTTATTGGCCACAGGCCAGCGCCGAGCCGAGGTAGCCGGGATAGAAAAGGACGAACTTGACCTTGAGTCCGGGTGTTGGACGATCCCGGCCGAGAGGACCAAGAACGGCAAAATCCACCGAGTTCCCCTCAATGACTACGCGGTGGACTGTATTAACGAGCTGCTGGGGCTGTCCGAGGGCAGTCCGTACCTGTTCCCTGCCACCAGAGCCGAAGGCGCGATAGACCCCAACACGCTGACAAAGGCGGTCGGCAAGTATCAGGACATTTTCGGGCTTCCGCACTGGCGGACACATGATTTGAGACGGTCCGTAATTACCCACCTTCGTGGCGATCCGAAGTGTCGTGAGTATGTCCCGCTCGCTGTGAACCACACGCAGAGCGATGTTACCTCCCAGCACTACGATCGCTTCGCATACGACGACCAGAAACGGGCGGTGATGGATGCGTGGCAAGCGAAGCTGGAAGCCATCATTGAAGGCAAGCAAAGCAACGTTGTTCAGGCCGCTTTTAAGTGATCACATTTTTGTAAACTATTCATGGTATTAGAGCTATTCTTGGCGTCTTTTGACAGCTGAGGACGGGCTTAATATACTGTTTCGCAATGCAGTAGCTCACCGCATCCCTGCGGCCCGCGCAGCAGATGAATGGAGTTAAAAAACCGGTTTTCTAGGTTTGAACGGCTCCGTTCGTGCTGCGAATTTTCCCTCCGAGTGAATTCCTCCACAGCCAGCCAACAAGCCGCGATGTTGTGGAGATACTGTCATGCGCGTTATTCGCAAAAATGAAGTAAGAGACAAGACTGGTCTGGCAGACCGAACCATAGACCGCCGTGTGGAAGAGGGCACTTTCCCGCGGCCCGTTAAGCTGGGGCCACGTTCCGTGGGTTGGCTTGAGCACGAGGTTGACGACTGGCTGGCCAGCCTTCCGCGGGAGAAGTGCGCTACCCCGTTTCACGATGCGGCCGCAGAGGTGTCGCCATGAGCGCCCCTGCTTAATGCCTCAGTTTACTAGCCAGAAAAAGTGAAAACCCCCGGGGGGAGAGACCCGGGGGTTGTTCAGAGATCCGGGAACACCGGCAATCCATGCCGGGATTCAGATCTGAAGAGTGATCCACGAGAGGGGGGATCGAGATGGAGAATACTGTAAATTCATCCAGTAGTCGACCGGACAGGAAACCTGTCCCTGACGTTGTGATGAAGGCGTGGGCTCGCGAGGTCAGGTTCAGCAAGTGCCAGAGCGATATGCAGGCTCTGCTCTATTACCTCGTGATGATGGCGAATGCCAAGTATGAATGCTGGCCCGGTAATCGGCACCTAATGGAGGTCTTCAATGTTACCGAGCCCACCATCATCAAGCGGCTGAAGTGGTTGGACGATAGCGGGCTGATTTCCCGCACTACCATGTCCTCGCCCCGTGGACGGAAGCGGACGGTCATACGCCTTTCCGTGGGTGCGGATATCGACCTTCCGCCATGCACCGGGAGTCCGAAGCACCCCAAACTAAAAAAGGACCCTAACTTAAAAAATCAGGTACCCCTAACTAAAAAAATCGGGGACCCAACCTTAAAACCTGATTTATCTAAAGAAGACATAGAAGAAGACAGAGAGAAGATTTTTAGAGAAGAGATGAGAACCGAACCTCAAGGGATTCGGGCCACCACCACCAGCAAGACCACCAACGAGCAGGGGACAGGGGACAAGGGGGCGGAGTCCACGCCACCGCCGAAGGTACCGTCGAAGGCTGTGCTGGATATTGTCGGCAAGTATGCCGCGGGGCTCTACAGTCAGCGGACCGTGATGGCTTTGTGGTATGCCCTGCTCCGGCACTTCCACCCGCAGGCACCTGACGCTGTGCTAAAGCGGAAGAAGCTACCGTCCGTGCAGTTCTATGCCCTAATGGCCCTGCTCCAAGACCAAAACCTTTCCGCCGTGTTCTCCGTGGCGTACTTGGTGGAGAACTGGCGGACAGTGGAGGGACGGAGCAAGTGGCCTAGTCCCGCCTATCTAGAGAGCAATGTCGAATTTGTCGAGAGCTGGGAGCAGGAGTATCCCGAGTTCTCATCAACGCTATTCCGCCTAGAGCTTGAGTTTGGCATCGAGACCCGGCTTATTTCACCGGCCCAGCTTGAGCTGCTGACACATGCCGTCGCCAGCTATGACGATCCGCTCAAGGCTCTGAGTGCCAGCGGCGCCGAAGCGCCCGTTGACCTGCTATCGAAGCTGGACAATAGCCCCGCGGTGCCGTTTACGGGCAGGTACAGGCTATATGAGATTGTTGACAAGCACGGCCTGCTCGCCTTGTGGGAAGCTGAAACAAATCTCTGCTACCGGTGCGGTGAGGGAGGTATCCCTTTCCGGCAGATGCCGCGAGATATCAGGGAAGTGTGTGTCGATCGGCTGCTTGCCGGTGACGAAATGGGGTCGGTGTTTGAATCGGTCTGCGACTGGTGGGATAAATCCGGCGCCAATCCGACAGTGCAGGAACTGGAGAAGTATGAGCCGTTGTCGTAGGTGTACCGCAAGAGAAAGGGGACGGAGTAGTAGTGGCCTGCTGGTTTGCATAAAAAATCTGAAGGCCCCAAGCTGATAGCAACTGAGCATTAACGAGGTCGTTTGCAATGGAAACATTATTGACCAGCGCCGAGGTCTGCGAGCTGCTGAAGAGGTCAAAGGCGTCCTTCGCACGCGACAGGGCCAAAGGCAACGCTCCGCAGGCAATTCGCATCGGGGGTTCACTGAGGTTCAGGCCCAGCGACGTGGCACAGTTCATTCAGGAACATACGGAGGAGGACCCGGCGTGAACATTGACATATTTGGAGCCCGGCACAGCCGTTTCGTCCGCCGCAACAGCCAGAACCGCCTCGAGGCGGTTCTGGAGGCCACCAGCGGCGTTGAACCGGCAATGCACAACACGTTCACCGACAACCTTGCCGCGGCCCTACAGCGGCCTGTAGTGAAGCGTGCGGCGACGAAAACGACCACACCCAACGATATCGGCAAGAACGTCCTGGCAATGGTGCCCGGCCGGATTGTAGCGGTCCACAAATGCGAAAACGGTGTTTGTCGCACCGTGCATGTGAAAAAGCGCAATTGAATTGCGCCCAAATGGCTACGTACTTAGGAGGAAATGAAAATGAGTAAAGAACAGCTTGTGATCGACGGCCGCCTGCATGATGTGCATTACCAGCGCAATGCCAACGGCCGCAACCCCTTTTACACCGGCAGTGCCACCCCTGCGTTAGACAGCGCACTAGGCATCCAGCACACCGCCAAGGCAGATGCTCTGCCCCGCGATGCAATGGGTGTCGTGCGCAAGGCCGAAGACGCTGCGCCCGCGCTGCCCGGCCTGAAATTGTGACGATCTAGGATCTCCTCCACCGCGGGCACGGACGCCCACCTTTAAAGAATTCACGCTGGGTCGCCCATATCTCGGCGTGATAGGCGGTTGCTCCCGCCGGAAGAGCCCCCCTTCCTAAAGGTTGGGGGGTTCTTTTTTATGCACCCTGAAAATTGACAAACGCAGATTCGCCTATAAATAGCGGGTCGAAACGCTACCCTGCTCGGGGACGTAAATCTGAAGGGTGTATAATTATACAGTACCTTAATAAATACCTTCGGGGGGGAATCCTAGTATGAATGACCAACTTGAACAACAAATTGCAGAGCTTGAAAAACTTCCACCAGAGGAGTTGCAGCCACATTACAGCAACCTAATGACACTGATTGCCCGCCGCAGGCTCATGAGGCCCGATGAGCCGTTGCCGGAAACCGCACGCGCCCTGAATCTTTCGACGCTGGAGCTTGTAGGGATGATGGATTCCAGCAGTTTCGAGGTTACCACCGAGCTGCAACAGATCGAGTTTGTACTGTACGTTGCAGGCCAGATCGATGGGCCAGTAGCTGGTGAACCGACAGCCGCCAAGTTTGAGCGTGCTGTCAGTCTGGCCCGGGATTTCCCAAGAATTTCGCGCTGGCCGCATGACTGGGACAACTGAAAATTACTCCGGAAGTAAAACAGCACTGCGCTACGCTCGCGGCCCGGCACGGCGTTGGCCCCGGGAGAATAGCCTCCACGCTAGACCTCTTCGTCGGTGATGTGGCCCGCCTGTTCGATGAGCCGCAGTTTCAGGACCAACTCAAGCGGGCCGAGGACGCCATCATCCAGCATGCGTTGAACAATCTCGACCAGATGAACGTTGCCCCGCAGAGGGCCAAGGTCGAGTTCTCCCGGCTAAGCCACGCTGGCAGGGTTCGACGTGCCCGGCAACTCCTGGCGCAGCATATCCACCCGTCCCGGAGGTGGCCATGAGATCCCGGAAGACAACCGACAAGCGGAGAGTCCCTATCGAGATTCGCCGCAATGGTGAATTCATCGCTGTGTTCGCCTCTGTACGCAATGCGGCGCAACTGCTGGGTCTGTCGGAAAAGAAGCTGTCCGACGTGCTCCGCGGCCGTCAGCGGACAACCGGGGGTTACTCGGCGGCGTACTTCGACCGCAAGCATTACGGGGGATGAGAAATGACGGCACAGGCCCGGGATCTAACAAATCTCCGCTTCGGCAAACTTATCGTGCTCGAACGGACTAGTCGCCCCGGAAAGCGCGGGGTGTACTGGCACTGTCAATGTGACTGCGGAGCGGAGACCGTGACGTTAGCCTCAAACTTGACCGGCGGAAATTCGACCTCCTGCGGCGGGTGCCAGAGTGGTGGCAGGCGGAAATATCAAGACCTGACAGGCGAGACCGTTGCCGGGTTCGAGGTGCTGGGCCGTGCCGACCATCCCGGCAAGCATGCTAGGTGGTTGTGTAGATGCACGACATGCGGCGCCGAAGCCAACATCGACGGACGGCAGTTACATAAGGGGATTGCGAAGTGTCCGGCCTGCGTTGCCAAGCAAAGGGCCGAAGCGAAGGCCGAGAAGGAGGCCGCTCGTGCTGCGCGAACCGCTAAACGGAAGACCTACCGGCCTGCGAAGACTGCCCAGAAAGCGGCGCGACCGAAGCGGGCGAAACCAACAAAGCATAAGTCAGTACAACCGTCGAAGCGTGTAGCTCTACGATTGAAAAAGGAACTGGACGCGGCACAACGGCGGCAGGCTGAAAAACTGACCATCGCACGATTGGACCTTTTCACGATCAGGGAACAGATCACTACGCTAAAAGATGAAAAGACCAGTGATCCCTTTCTTTCGGCGAATGACCACGAGCTGATTGACGGGCACATTCATGCACTGCGGGGTGATCTGGAGCAGGCTAGAGAGCGGCTCCGCGAAATCAAAGCAGCGTGACGCTGCCAATTGCAGAAGCATTGGGGGAGTAAATGGCTGGTAAAGCTCAGAACCTACAAGGCCGAACCTTCGGCAAGTTGACAGTCCTAGAGCGGGCTGGGTCAGACAAGCAGCGCAATGCTCGCTGGCTCTGTCGTTGTGCCTGCGGGACCCAAACGACCGTTGCTGCCCGGAATTTAAAGGATTGGTCCGTGGTGTCGTGTGGCTGCTCCCGGCGTAAGGCGAGGATTCCGCTATGAACGAGCTTAAGACGTTCCCCTCCGCTGACAGCGCCTTGGTCCAGTATGTCTATTATGTGGCTGAGCATGGCGGGAAGTTCCATGAGAACCTGTTGGAGAACCTCGCCCGCTATCCCGTGGGTGTCCGTGAGTTCGTCGAAGGGGATGAATATCTCGGGCTCAAGAACGTGTACCCCGCGGTAATCGAATCGCTGGAGCAGGTTTACAATACAGACGGCATCCATCTGGGCACCGAATACAAGGAAGTGTGCTTGTCCGGCGGCATTGGCAGCGCGAAGTCCTATACCAGCGTGCTGGGCATCCTTTACGGAGTCTACCTGTTATCCTGCTTCCGGAATCCTCACGCTATTTTTGGACTGGATAGCAATTCTGAAATTTCGATAATTTTTCAAGCGCTTAATTTCAAGGTGGGCAACCTCGCCTATAAGCTGGCACGTGAGTTCGTGCATGGGTCGAAGTACTTCACGCAGTCGTTCCCGGTAGATACTAAGATTAAGTCTGAACTGGTATTGCCCAACAATATAATTCTCCGCCCAGTAAGTGGTGAGCAGACAGCGGCGATAGGTCAAAACGTCATTAGCTGCCTGTTGGATGAAGCCTCGTTCATGGACTATGTGAAGAAGTCTACTAAGGCCGACGAAGGCGGGGAGTACGATCAGGCCAGAGCCTTGTACGGTAACCTTCGGACTCGAATTGACAGCCGCTTCGCAAAATATGGGGCGCATCTTATCCCTATGTGGGTCGCAGGATCGGCGCGGCACGAGGAGGATTTCGTTCAGCAGAAGATAAAGGCAGCCGAGTCCGATTCCACCATTTACGTCTACAACAGGCGCATTTGGGAGGTCAAGCCTTGGGATTATTCTGGGGAAACCTTTCGGGTGTATCTGGGTAAGAATTCCATACCGCCTCAGATCGTGGAGCCGGAAGACGCGCTATACGACTCTGAAAACACCCTCGACGTGCCAGTGGAACTTCGGTCAGCCTTCAATACCCAAGGCATTCGGCAAGCCCTGCGGGACCATTGCGGCATACCCAGCGGCGTAACGGGCAATTTTATCGTCGAAGTAGACAAGGCCAAGGGTCGTTTCGATCGACGGAACATCTTTACCACTGCATCCTGCACATTCCTGAATGGCGATCTGCCCAAGGTTCTCAAGTCATTTAGGGACAATCCGCGGAGTGATCGGGTATGGTTCGCCCACCTCGATATGAGTCGGACGGGCGACAACACAGGCATTGCTCTAGGATATCTTGATAAATGGGTGAATAACCGCCCGCAATATGTAATCGCGGGGGTGCTGGAGGTTCGGCCGACTGCCGGGGCTGTCATTCCGTGGGATGCGATTGTGCATTTCCTGTTCAGGCTGTCCCGGATTATCCCTCTGTATTGCATCTCCGCCGACCAAGTGGCTCATAACTACATGCGGGAGCAAATGGTCCCATATGGTTATATGGTTGAGCGGATATCGGACAACGCCAGCTCCGATATCTTTCACGGGTTCCTGAACACCCTGACGGAGGGCAACGTCAGCATCGGCAGTCATGCCAAGACCGTCAAGGAACTGTTGGCGCTAAACGTCGAAGAGAAGACGGGGAAGGTGACGAAACCCGCGGGCGGGAGCAAGGACTGTATTGACGCCGTGGTCAGTCTCGTTGCCCTGCTCAAGAAGGTACCACGCCACCTCAACTACCCCGATCGTTGGAACCCGCCGAACCCGCCCGCGGTGGAGCTATCAGCGGACGGCTATGAGGTCTCCGGGAAGCTGCCCGAGCAGGGCAATTTACGAGTGACAGTATGTGGGGCTACCTATGCTTTCGGAGAGGATAGCGGCCAGGATTTAGGAAGACTGTTACAACGTGGCTAGATTGACCAATAATAAAAAAGGCGGCTAGTAAGCCGCCTTTTTACATACTTTTGCTGTCCGCTGTTAGGCATGCTTTGCGGGTATCAGCACATTTATGTCTAGAGTTTCATCGACATCGGAACTCCACACGCCAGCTCGCAGCTTGTTATTCCTACGCGTGGTGCGTTCTTGAATGGCGCGCAAACGCTTCACACGCTCTTGGAGCGTAGGCTTGACGGCCTCAGCTACTTGACCTGAAGTGTCATCTTTTACAGCGCTCATCGTCAAATACTCCCTTTAACTATGCTGCATTGTACCTGATTTTATTAAGTTTTTCAAGTCGTAACCCGTTGAATATCGGAAGAATATAGCACAATAGGCAGCGCTTTCATTCCGAAATATCGGCAAGTATGTCACGAAACATGAGTGTAAACGGCTCAAGAATACCGACTAAGCGCTTAGCTCTGATTTCATCAAGTGAAATTTCTTCCTTGTCCCGATATATGTTGATGACAGCAATTGGTTCTCCTCTCGCATCCTTAATCGGCCAACTTATTATACTGCGCCCTTTGGTGTCCATTTCGTAATATCTACTAATCTCAGAAATCTCCGTTTCAGAGAAGCATCCAAGATTTCGGCAATGTTCCGCTATAGCCTGGGTATCTAATACGACACTCGGTTTTTGAGTAACGAAAGCCTCTGGAGCACCAGGCAAATTTGGCAGAGCACCGCTTCCATCCCTTTCAGTCAAGCTCACACCTAGTGCGAAGGGCTTAACTTCATCATCATGTGGGATTCTGTCGGGCGATCCATCCGTGTTGGAATTCAGTTGAACTGTATCGCGGAACGTCATTTCCTGATCGACTTCAAGAATGCCATCTAGAGATGCGAATGCGGCCTGAGCATCATCTCCCTCGATAAATCTCGCGGCGTCAAAAAGCGCGTCCGTGGAAGTACTATTCATTCTTCCTAGATAATCCTTTGACCGAAACAACATTACATTTGCACGATAGACAGCGCCGTGTGCCCCGGATGTAAGAGTTCTGTCCCACTGGCTTGCTAAAGAGACCATATTATAGAGTATGAACCTCGCTTGATTGCGTCTATCCCGCGCTAGATCAATAGCCTCATTTAGGCTTGGGTCGTCGGCATCATATGCTGCAACCTCATCTGCAATCGCCTTTTGCGTAATGATGTAAGTATCACAGTCTTGAATAGCGAAAGATAAAGCATCCATAAAATCTACAGGCGGCATGGTTCCAAGCACCCGCTGAAGATCACTGATTTGTTTTGTTTGCTTTACTTGATCTACTTTCCTTCGTTGATGCAGGCGGGTTTGCTGCATAGCAAGCAACACAGAAAAAGTTACTAACAGAGCCCAGAATGCTGACGCAGGTCCAGAGATTGTGCTTGGAGTTGGCCTTACAAACCAAGTGTTACTGTTGAATGGGAACGCGTTATGTATGTTTGAGGAATAAATTGATCCAGTAAACCCGGCTAAAAAACCAACTATCGGCACAAGAACGTCAAGCAACAAGTCGTTCCTGCTTGAAGTATCCTCGCCCCCTCTTTTGCTACCCATCCGTGTCTCCCTGACATGTATCCAATTGGGTACTATGCGATGGTTTCCTCGCCTCGATCACCTGTCACCACTTTATGGATTCCGACGCCTGCCATGTTGGCAACCCAATCCACTTTGGAGTAATACATAGCTCCATACCCGTTCGTCGCTTCGCTGCTGAATACCGTAACGAAAAGGGGCGGATTGAGGCCCAGCCACGGTACATTCGGCGAATCTCAGGACAGTCGTCGTAAGTAAGAACCCAAGTAGCATCTTTCATGGATCTAAGTTGCTCTGCGAGCCTTTCGTGATAGCTCGAATCTAGAGCATTCAAATAGAGCGTGGGTCCTTTATGGAAATATGGTGGATCAATAAAGAAAAAAGTAGCCTGCGGATCAAGTTTTTGGATAAATTCTATTCCATCATCACAAGAAACACTGATGCGGTCACGATATTCAGCGACCTTCTCGCAGCGACGAATAAGGTCGGCCTTGTCAAATCTAGCATTTATTTTCCATTTACCTGTCTGCGCATACCCGCCTATAGGACCGCCGTTCATGATAATCCCAGAGCGATTACATCGGTTAAGGTAGAATGCTGCAAAGCCTCTGTTTAACCTAGACACTCGACCTTTAGCATTATATGTATCTCGTTGGCGATGCCATTCAGCCATGCTGACACGCGTCGTCGAGAGCTTCTGTAGGAATGGTCGTCGCCGGTTAGTAAGCGTCCACCAGAAATCATGGATTGCTGGGTCTGCGTCATTAATGTGAATCCTGCTTGTTTCTTCTAGGTATAGCAGAGAAAGCGCCGCACCCGCCCCCCCGGCAAAAGGTTCGGCAAACACTCTATCTCCTAGGCCGTTGCTGCGTCGAATTACACCGAGCAACCCCGCCATTGCTGATTTGCCCCCGGGGTAGCGTAGGGGGCTCGCCATTCTCATTTTTATGATTCCCCTGGATCTTTTTCTAGCATCAGGCGAAATAGTGGCTCTGTTCGCTTCCAGAACTGTAAGATGTCCCGCTCGCTTGGCAAATCAGACTGATGCACGAATCCATGTAGTTCGCTAATCGTGAATGGCGCAGATTGGTCGTATCGGATGGCTTTTTCAACTTTCAACGCCTCCGCCTTGGAAAGTTTCTTTTTCGCGATTCGATTGATTTCAGGGACGAGCTGCTTCATTGTTGGCGCGCCATAGGGGAGCTTCCGCCCCTGCTGTCTATTTTCTAGCTTGGTTATAATCCTCTGTAATTCCCCAACACGGTCAAGATAATCTAGTATAGTTAGCTCAAAGAAGACTCTAAGCATCACCGCCCCCGCATTAGGGAAGTCTTCACGCTTTAGTTTGACCAGTTCGCGCCGTATGTCACTTAGACGATCATTGCCATATCGAGCCGTTAGGTCTTTTGGTAATACGGTTTTGCTTAGCGGTTTTGACCGCTTCGGTTGGTCCTCAGTCTTGGCTTTACGATTTGATGAAGCAACAGATCGCCCCTGAATAACATCTGCTGGAACGAATGTTCCGCGCTTCTTTTTAGGGCGGTCCTTGGGAGACCAAGACTCAAAATAATCTCGGATGTTTTCATTTGTGTTTAACGTCCTAGACGACTGCTTCCCGAGTGCGACATCCGACACCAATTTGGTAAAGCCGCGGAGAAATTCGGCCTTTGTTGTTGTGCCGCGAATTCCATGTTCTGCGTTTGGTTCAATCATCAAGTAATCCCGCCCAACAGACGAGCTAACAACACGCTGGATCGTCGTGAAAAGCTTGGTGCGCGGGCTCTCAAGTTTAGCTTTTACCTCTTCTTGAAGGTCAAGCGAACGCGCCATGTCTGCAATAGCACGTGTTTGTCGGGCCGCCTGGATTTCCGGGGTAGAGAATCCAAGTTGGTCGCGTAGCTGGGCATCGGTGTAACCTTCATCCAACTTTTCAAGAATAAAACTAGCTCGGTTTTCTGCTTGCCAAGCAAGAACCGGGGTACCAATATGCCTTCCAGCGATCTGCCGGTCAGTTGCACGCCTACTCGGAGCGAGAGTTACGGGCACATTTGCTATTTCGTCGATATCTTCAATCTGGCGAGACAATCTCTCAAGCCTTCGCTGGAAGGCTCCATCCAGAAGACCGGGCTCGCGGAGTGCCTTTAGAGCCGCAAGCCGCCTATTGCCCTCAACCACAATTGTTTGTTGGCCTTCCTTAATAGCTAAAAGAGGTTCGTTCGGAAAGTAACCGCGGCTTGCGATACTTTGGGCGACTTCTAACGCCTTATCGTGTTCAAATAGGTACTGAATAATTTCACGCGGTGCGCGTGCCGAAGTCTCACGACCAAGGCGCGGATTCTTTGCATCAAGATGTAGGCTAGCGACAGAATGTTGCCTTGTAGGCCAGGCATTTTTTGGCATTGTAAGTATTCCTTTACTAATTTTGGTATTAGATCTCCCCTTAACAACGTACTAATTAACACATAGATTTCGGGTATTTGCAAACCTGCCCCCTAACAGACCGGCCGGTGGCAAAACGGCCGGGACGAAAACTACCCAGAGGACGGTGGGAGAGAATCAGCCTTCTCACCCCTGATGTGCTCCAGAATAGCCTTAATTTCCCCCGAGCGGTCAGCCATCAAATCATTGTTAGCCTCGTCAGCTCGCCGCTGGGCTTCGTCCATGTATTCCTTCAGGGTACGAGCAGCCGCGACCCGGGCAGATCCGGAGGAGTCATTCCGAGCCACATCAATTAGGGTATCCAGCACCAAGTCCTGAACCTCAGACACATCCCGGACCACCCGTCCGCGGGTCTCCTCGCGGGCGGACTCAATCAGGCCCGAAACCTCCTTAATAAAGATCGGGATCTTGCGCCAGCGGTAGAGCGTCACGCGAGTAATGCCCAACTCCCCGGCAACCGCCTTGTAATCCATACCCATCGCAATGAGGCGGGCAGCGCGTATCTGCGCCTCTGTCAGCTCCTTCGCCTTCGGCGATTGGCCAGAGGCCACAGGTAGCGTCTGGGTTGCCGTGGCGGGCAAAGCAGCCAGCTCGTTCTTTGCCTGATCCATGATGTACTCCCCCCGTAACCTGACTGTTACTTATGCTTACTAAAAGATACTTATTATTACTTATTATTCTAAGGGTACCGAGAAAACGGTGCAGAGAGGCCCCCAGAGCCCCACCAGATCAGCGCCACACGCCCCGCCGAAGTTTCTCCGCACGTTACATCAGGAGCCTGCCGCCTCAAGTGTGTTCAAATTTTGAACGCCACTACTCACCAGCTCTTCCCGCAGAATGGTGATATCCGCGGGAGCAGCAATTTGCCTTCGGCAATTTGGCTACGCCAAACCGACCCTGACTTGGTTGCCCTTCACGCCCAGCACGGTCACGGTGATAGGTTCCCCAGCGTGCATAGCCAACTGAGTGCAATCATCGTCACGCGGGTTATTAATGATGAGAGATTCGCCAATGCGGCGGGTAAGTTGGCCCTAGGCCAATTGCCGGAGGCGAATGAGCACGGTTGGCCTCCTTGCTGAGTGCCATCATAGGCTAGGGCACAATAACGATAAGTGTACCCTGAGGTGTACCCCGAGCAGAAAACTCTGTCCGAGAATGACCATATCTTACTGTTATTATTGTGTAATTTATGGCGCGCCCGACAGGAGTCGAACCTGTGACCTTCGGCTTCGGAGGCCGACACTCTATCCAGCTGAGCTACGGGCGCGTATCGTTCTGATGTCGGTGGTCCGGCAGAGAGGTCACATCCGCCTGGACGGACGCCATTCTACGAGATACCCGGAATTTTACCAGTGCCACCGCTACAGACCCGCTTAGCGGCGGACAAAGGCGACCCTATTTAGTCTCGATCAAGGTTCAGCGGGGGCAACATAATCCCTTTTCCTTTCCTGCTGCGCCCGGCGCGCACCCGCCTAGTGCGACGGGCACCAAAGACGCGCGCGAGCGGCGACCGTACCTTTCTACGCACTGCAATATTTCATATTAATTACAATTAGTTAATCCCGTCCCGTGGGTTGGCACACCGATTGCTCTTTCGGTAATACCGTTGAATCATTTCGTAATACTACTCGGAGCAGTCAATGAAAAAATCATTCCGCACGCGCTTGGGTCTGTTGTTCGGCCTGGTCTGCCTCGCCCTGTCGTCGCTCGCCGCCGCCGATCCGCTGAAAATTGGCTACAGCGATTGGCCGGGCTGGGTGGCCTGGGAAGTGGCCGTGGATAAGGGCTGGTTCAAGGAAGTCGGCGTCGACGTCAAATTTGAATGGTTCGACTACGTCGCCTCGATGGATGCCTTCGCCGCCGGCCAATTGGACGCGGTGAGCATGACCAATGGCGACGCGCTGGTCACCGGCGCTACCGGCGCCAAGAGCGTCATGATTCTGATCAACGATTACAGCAACGGCAACGACATGATCATCGGCGCTCCCGGTGTGGACTCGTTGAAGGCGCTCAAAGGCAAAAAAGTCGGTGTGGAGATCGGCTTTGTCGATCACCTGCTGCTGCTCAACGGGCTGAAAAAGAACGCCATGAGCGAGGCCGATATTGAACTGGTCAACGTGCCCACCAACGAGACGCCGCAGGTGCTGGCCTCGGGCGAGGTCGACGCCATCGGCGCCTGGCAGCCCAACTCCGGCTCGGCACTGCAACTGGTACCCGGTTCCAAGCCGATCTACACCAGCGCCGACGAACCCGGCCTGATCTACGACGTATTGGGCGTGTCGCCGGAGAGTCTGTCAGCCAACCGGGAGAAATGGAAGAAAGTGGCCAAAGTATGGTACCGGGTGGTGGACTATATTCACGATCCCAAGACCTACGATGACGCGGTGAAAATCATGGCAGCGCGCGTTGGTGTAGCACCGGATGTCTATAAGAAGTTCATCGACGGTACCAAGATCCTGACGCTCGAGGAAGCCAAACAGCATTTCGCCAAGGGTTCGGGTTTCTCGTCGCTCTACGGTTCGAGCAAGATAGCCGACGATTTCAACGTCGCCAACAAAGTCTATGAGCAGGCGCAGGAGGTCGACTCCTACATTGATCCTTCTCTGAGCGACGGCCTGTAGTCGCGGCTACGCTTGTTGTCGGCGGCCGACAGGACTGTCACTCATGTCATCATCACCATGGTTTGCCGTGCGTAAGCCGATGCGCCCGAGAACCCGGCTGGTCACGAGTGTGATGAGCTTTGTCCTGCCGTTGCTGATCTGGTCGCTGGTCAGTTATGTCCCCCAGGTGTGGCACCCGAAGGTGGAGATCACCGATCCGGGCAGCGTGACCTATCTGCGCCCCGGCATGCTGGTGGACCGCGAAGCGTTCGACAGCGAGGTGAGGCAGGCGCGTGAGCGGCACGTGGCCGTCCCGGCGGGCAACCCGGCCAATCCCATCTATCTGCCCGCCCCGCATCAGGTGGCCAAAGCGTTTTACACCGCCTTCACCGACGCGCCGCAGCGACGTAGCGAGAAGTGGCTGCACGAAAGTCTGTGGGAAAGCATTCAGGTGATATTCTGGGGTTTCCTGCTGTCTTCGCTGCTCGGCGTGCCCCTCGGCATTCTGGCGGGCACCTACGACGTCATTTCGCGGCTGTTCGAACCCTTTGTTGAGTTCTTCCGCTATCTGCCGGCGCCTGCCTTCGGCGCTCTGGCAGTGGCGATTCTGGGTATCTATCAGGCGCCAAAGATTGCGATTATTTTCATCGGCACGTTTTTTCAGCAGGTGCTGATCATCTCCAATACCACGCGCAAGCTCGACCCCACGCTGCTGGAGGCGGCGCAAACCCTGGGTGCGCGCAACCTGGCGCTGCTGTTTCGCGTGGTGGTCCCCGGCATTGTCACCGATCTGTTCCGCGACATGCGCATTCTGCTCGGCTGGGCGTGGACCTACCTGATCGTTGCCGAACTGATCGGTACCAGTTCGGGTATCACCTGGTTTATCACCCAGCAGGCGCGCTACAAGAATTTCGACAACGTATTCGCGGCGATCATGATGATCGGCATCATCGGCCTGGGCACCGACTTGCTGCTGGCCTGGCTCGGACGGCGTATCTTCCCCTGGCAACAAGCGGCGGCCGAGGCATGAAGGCCCGGAGCTCCGCGCACGGGCAGACCCCGGTGGGGCGCAACCTCGAACTGCCCAGCTACCTGGAACAAAGCGACGCAGTGCGCGATCGCTTTAGGCGCCTCAAGCAGCGCCCCGTAGTGCTGGAGGTCGAGTCGCTGGGCAAGACCTTCGACAGCGCCCAAGGTACGGTGACGGCGCTGCGCGATATCAGTTTCAAGACCCACAGGCGCGAGTTTGTCTGCGTGATCGGGCCGTCCGGTTGCGGCAAGTCAACGTTGATCCGCATCCTCGCCGGTCTGGAAAGCGCTACCAGCGGTCGCGTGCTGCTCGACGGCAAGGCGGTGCACGGTCCCGGTCCGGACCGCGGCATGGTATTCCAGGGCTATACCCTGTTCCCCTGGCTGACGGTAAAAAAGAACGTCATGTTCGGCTTGGAAATGGCCGGCCGGGGCAAGCTGGCTGCGGAAGAGGAGGCCATGCAGTGGATCGACCTGGTGGGCCTGGGCAAGTTCGCGCGCAGTTACCCCCATCAGTTGTCCGGCGGCATGAAACAGCGCGTGGCGATCGCCCGCGCGCTGGCCAATCAGCCGCGCATTCTGCTCATGGACGAGCCCTTCGGGGCCCTGGATGCGCAGACGCGGGCGCGCATGCAGGCCTACCTGATGGAGATCTGGGCCAACATCGACATTACTATCCTATTCATTACCCACGACCTGGACGAGGCGATTTTTCTCGCCGACCGCATCCTCGTGCTCAAGGCCCATCCGGGTGAGGTCAGCGAGCTGATCGAAGTGCCGGTGGCGCAGCCGCGCAAGCCCGAACAACTCCTGACGCCGGAGTTTCTCGCCACGCGCAAGCGCCTGGAGGCGTTGATCCATCATCCGGAAAAGGAGCCGGGTCTCAACGGCGATCACCTGAACATGGTGCGCATGGTTTCCGTCAATGACGAAGTGGAGAGTGTCTTTTGAGCGCGACAGACTGGCATCTGATGACCTGGGAGCAGATCGGCGCACTGCCCGCGCAGGGGGTGGACGCGGCCATCCTGCCGGTCGGCGCCACCGAACAGCACGGTCCGCACCTCGGTTGCGGTGTCGATACCGAGATCGCCCACCGGGTCTGCCGGGAGGTGTCGGCCTGTACCGGCGTGCCGGTGTTGCCGGCGCTGCCCTACGGCTGTTCCATCGGCCACTCGCAGCGCTGGCCCGGAACACTGGCGCTGCAACCGAAAACGCTGATCGATATCGTCAAGCAGATCGGCGACTGGGTACATCTGTCGGGCTACCGACGCCTGTTTATTGTCAACGGCCACGTCACCAACCACGCGCCGCTGCGCTGTGCGCTGGAGATGTTGCGCGCCGAGCACGATGGTTTTCAGGTGGCGCTGATCAATACCGCCGGTATCAGCGAGCGTGTGCGTTCGCGTCACTGCGAGGACGCTGATGATTGGCACGCCAATCAGGCCGAGTCATCGTTGATCCTGGCGCTGTGTCCGGACATGGCGCGCCCGGAACGCTTTAAGGAAGCCGACGACCCCGATCGTACCGGCGGTTGTGTCTTTGCCCACCCGGTCAATCGCACCAGCAGCAATGGGGTTACCGGTTTTCCCAGTCGCGCCAGCCAAGCCAAAGGCGAGGAATTGTTCGCCTGGATGGTCGAGGACCTGGCCGAACGGGTGGTGCGCGGCCTGAGCGAGCAACCACCTTTGCAGCACTCTTATTTCACGCGATAGCGATAATCACAAGGCAGGTGTATGAAAAGCGCTGAGGAAATCCGCGGCATCCAGAAAGCACTCAAGGACAAAGGCGTGAAATACTGCCTCGGCGCCTACGTCGACATCCACGGTATTCCCAAGGGCAAGTTCGTGCCGGTCGATCATCTGCCGCACATGGCGCATGGCTCCGAGCTGTATACCGGCTATGCGCTCGACGGTCTGGGGCAGGCGCCCAACGATGACGAGATTGCCTCGGTGCCGGATCTGGACCACATTATTCAGCTGCCGTGGCAGCCCGAAGTCGCCTGGATGCCGGCCGACAACACCTTTCACGGCCAACCCTACGCGGTGAACACCCGCGTGGCGCTGAAAAAGGTGCTGGCCGAAGCGGCCGAGATGGGCTTCGGTTTAAATCTCGGCATCGAGTGCGAGCTGTTCGTGCTGCGCCAGGAAGAAGACGGCAGCCTGTCGATTCCCAATGCCGACGACCGACTGACTAAACCCTGTTACGACGTGCGCGGCTTCATGGATCAGTTCACCTGGCTGGACAAGGTGGCGAGCTGTATCAACGATCTGGGCTGGGATCTGTACTCCTTCGATCACGAGGACGCCAACGGTCAGTACGAGTTCGACTTTCAGTACAGCGATGCGCTGACGATGTGCGACCGCTTTATTTTTTTTCGCTACATGGCCAAGCAATATGCCCGTGAAGAAGGGCTGCTGGCGACCTTCATGCCCAAGCCGTTCGCCAATCGCACCGGTAACGGCGCGCATTTCAATATGTCGCTGTACGATCTGGACACCGGCGGCAACCTGTTCGCCTGCGATCCGGCCGACGATCCGCGCGGGCTCGGCCTGACCGAGCTCGGTTACCAGTTTATTGCCGGCATCATCAAGCACGGGCGGGCGCTGTGTGCGGTGTTCTCGCCGACGGTCAACAGCTACAAGCGTCTGGTTCGCCAGGGCGACATGGCGACGTTCTCCTGGGCGCCGGTATTCAATTCCTTCGGTTCAAACAACCGCACCAATTCCATCCGCGTGCCCCTGAACGGCGGGCGCTGCGAGTCGCGTAACGCCGACGGGGCGCTGAACCCTTATCTGGCGGCCGCGCTGGCGCTGGCCGCCGGTTTGCAGGGTATCCGCGAAGCGCTGGACCCGGGACAGCCGCAGGACGACAATCTGTACGAGCTTGGCGAGGCCGAGCGGGCGGCGCGTGGCATCGAGTTTTTGCCGCAAAGTCTGACCGAGGCGGTCGAGGCGTTTGCCGCCGATCCGTTCGTGGTCGAGGCCATCGGCCAGGAACTGCGCGATGAATTCATCCACTACAAGAGCAACGAGTGGGCAGCCTATCACCAGAGCATCTCGGCCTGGGAGATAGCGCGCTACAGTCACCTATTTTAGTCATGAGCGCTTGTTTAAAACCGGGTGTCAGCCGCATCAGTGTCTCGTTGCCGGAACCCCTGTTGCGGCAGCTCGACGACATGGTGTCGATGCGCGGTTTCGAAAGTCGCTCGCAGGCGATTGCGGAGATGGTCAACAAACAGTTAGTCGAGCACCAACAGCGGCTCGGCGAGGAGGTCATGGCCGGAACCATCACCCTGGTCTACGATCACTCCACGCCCGGTTTGCAGAAACAGCTGGCGGACCTGCAGCACCAGTACCTCAGTGAGGTCATCAGCTCGCTGCACGTGCACCTGATGCACGCGCACACCATGGAGGTGATCCTGGTGCAGGGGCCTGGAGCCCGTTTGCAGTTTATCGCCGACAAAATGCTCACCAGCCGCGGTGTTATCACCGGCCGGTTGCAGGTGACCACGGCAATTATTCCACCGGTGCATCCGTTACCGGAGTGAAAAGCGTTACAGGAGAAGATGACAATGACAACAAAACCGGTCGTGGCGCCCGATCCGGCGCCGCTGTTGTGGCACGAGGAGGTACCGGGCGGCGCGCACTGGTCGGGCGTGCTGCGTCGCGGTAACACCCTGCGGGTTACTGCTCTGGGCGGTGGCGCCAACGTCTCTGTGTTGCTCTACAACTGGGAGAACCCGGTGGAGCGCTACAATATGGCCGATACGCTCAAGGGCCAGCACACGGCCTTTCTGACCGCCGGCCACGCGTGCTATACCGACATGGGGCGTGTCATCTGTTCGATCACCGCCGATAGCTGCGGCTGGCACGATCCGATTGGCGGCGTGTCCAGTGCCGCCGGCGTGAAGGCGCGGTTTGGCGACGGTCCTTATCAGAGCTTACGCAACGACTACTACCGCAACGGTTACGACAGTCTGGTCAACGAGTTGGGCAAATACGGCCTCGACCAGCGAGACCTGGTGGCGACGCTTAACCTGTTCAGCAAAGTGACCGTGGATGACGACGGCGCCATGCGCTTTCACCCGGATAACTCCCGTGCCGGCGACATTGTCGATTTACGTATGGACATGCACGCGCTGGTGGTGCTGAGCACCTGCCAGCACCCGCTGGACCCGGCCACCACTTATCGTCCGCAAGCCGTGCGTTTAACTGCATGGAAGTCCGGCCTTGCGGGAGTCGATGACCGCTGCCGCGTGCACTGTGACGAAAACCAACGCGCTTTTATCAATACCGAACGCTTCTACGCCTGAGGCACGGGGAACCGAGACCATGAGCGAGACCATCACCGAAAGCCACTATCAACCCGACACCGCGGCGTTCCGCCAGATCGTGCCGGCAGGGGAACCCCTGCTGCGGCGCATCGAGCAGGGACAGGTGCTGCGCATCCTGGACTTGGAAGGTAATCAGGCGGTAGACACCCTGTTTTACAATGCCGCCGATACGCAGGAGCGTTATGATGCCACCAACACCATCCGCGAACAGGGTAACATCTACCTGACCACGGGCAGCCTACTGCTGTCCAACCAGGGTAAGCCCATGCTCACCGTCGTCGCCGACACTTGCGGCCGTCATGATACGCTGGGCGGCGCCTGCTCCGCGGAAAGCAACACCGTGCGTTATGCGCTGGAAAAGCGCCACATGCACGCCTGTCGTGACAGTTTTCTGCTGGCGCTGGCCGACTACGACCACGGCCTGAGCAAGCGCGACCTGCCGAGTAATATCAATTTTTTTATGAATGTGCCGGTAACGCCGGACGGTAAGCTGAGCTTCGCCGACGGTATCTCCGCGCCCGGGCGTTATGTGGAGCTGCGCGCGGAGATGGACCTGCTGGTCTTGATCTCCAACTGTCCGCAGCTGAACAATCCCTGTAACGCCTATAACCCCACGCCGGTGGAAGTGCTGGTCTGGAACGCATAAGCCAAGTGCCGGGCGGGACGACCCGTCAGGCCTGGACACACGCCGGGACGGCCCGGCACGATTGCAAACGGAACACGCTCCGGCCATGTTTGACAAAGTACTGATCGCCAACCGCGGCGCTATCGCCTGTCGCATTATCCGCACCCTCAAGCGCATGGGTATCCGCTCGGTGGCGGTGTATTCGCAGGCGGACGCGCATTCTCTGCACGTGCGCCAGGCCGACGAGGCGGTGTGCATCGGCCCGCCACCGGCGGCTGAGAGTTATCTCGACGCGCCACGCATCCTGCAGGTGGCGCGTGAGACCGGCGCCGGGGCCATCCACCCCGGTTACGGGTTCCTCAGCGAGAACGCCGATTTTGCCGCCGCCTGTGAAAGCGCGGGCCTGGCCTTTGTTGGCCCGACGCCGCAGCAGATGCGCGACTTCGGCCTCAAGCACACTGCGCGCCGGCTGGCCGCCGACAACGAGGTGCCACTGTTGCCGGGCACCGGTCTGCTGGACGACCTGGCCCAGGCGCAGCGCGAAGCCGGGCGCATCGGCTACCCGCTGATGCTCAAGAGCACGGCGGGCGGCGGCGGCATCGGCATGCAGCTGTGCCGCAGCGAGCGGCAATTGACCGAGGCGTTTCATTCGGTGGAACGCCTGGCGCGCAGCCATTTCAGCCAGGGCGGCATTTTTCTGGAAAAATATGTCGAGCGCGCCCGGCACATCGAGGTGCAGATATTCGGCGACGGCCGGGGCGGCGTGGTGGCCCTCGGCGAGCGTGACTGCTCGGCTCAGCGGCGCAACCAGAAAGTCATCGAGGAAACCCCGGCGCCCGGTATCGCCAACGCGTTGCGTGAGCGCCTGATGACACAGGCGGTGCGTTTGGGGCGGGCGGTGCAGTACCGTTCGGCCGGTACGGTCGAGTATGTTTACGACAGCCTGGACGGTGAGTGTTATTTTCTTGAGGTGAACACACGCCTGCAGGTGGAGCACGGCGTTACCGAGGCGGTGACCGGTGTCGATCTGGTGGAATGGATGCTGCGTGTAGCCGCCGGCGAGACGCAGTTTCTCGCCGGCTATCGTCACCAGCCCGAGGGGCACGCCATTCAGGTGCGGCTCTACGCCGAAGACCCCGGCAAACAGTTTCAACCGGCCTCCGGGGTGCTCACCGAGATACGTTTTCCCGAGGCCGCGCGCGTCGACACCTGGGTGGAGCGCGGCAGTGAAGTACCGCCCTGGTACGACCCCATGGTGGCGAAAATCATCGTCCACGCCGCCGAGCGCGACAGCGCGCGCCTGGCGCTGGCCGATGCGCTTGCGGATACCTCACTGCACGGCATCGAGTCCAACCTGGCCTACCTGCGCCAGGTGCTCGCCGATCCGGTGTTCATCGCCGCCGACCACGACACGCGCTGGCTGGACCGCTTCGTGTACCGGCCGCTGACTATCGAGGTGCTTGCGCCCGGCACCCAGTCGATGATCCAGGACTACCCGGGTCGCACCGGTTACTGGCACATCGGCGTGCCGCCCTCCGGGCCGATGGACGCGCTGGCTTTGCGCCTGGCCAATCGTGCCGTGGGCAACCCCGAGGGCGCGGCCGCGCTCGAGCTGACCGTCACCGGTCCCAGTCTGAAGTTCAACACCGATAGCGTGATCGCGCTCGGCGGCGCCCATATGAAGGCGCTGCTCGACGGCGAGCCGGTGGCCTACTGGCAACCACTGGCGGTGAAAGCCGGCAGCGTCCTGCGGCTGCGCAGTATCCAGGGCGCGGGTAACCGCAGCTACCTGGCGGTCAAGGGTGGTTTCGATGTTCCCCGGTACATGGGCAGTCAGGCAACCTTCACCCTGGGGCAGTTCGGCGGTCACGGCGGTCGCACGCTGCGGGTCGGCGACGTGCTGCGGGTACCGGCCTCGGCGACTCTGGATGCCAGCTGCAGCGCGATCCCGGCGCACCTGATACCGGTGTACGGCCAGCATTGGGATATCCATGTCATGTACGGTCCGCACGGTGCACCGGATTTTTTTACCGTCGAGGATATCGCCACCTTTTTCGCCACCGACTGGGAGGTTCACTACAACTCCAGCCGTACCGGCGTGCGCCTGATCGGACCGAAGCCCACCTGGGCGCGCAGCGACGGCGGCGAGGCCGGGCTGCATCCATCCAATATTCACGACAACGCCTACGCTATCGGTAGCGTCGATTTTACCGGTGACATGCCGGTGATCCTCGGCCCGGACGGTCCCAGTCTTGGCGGCTTCGTCTGCCCCGTGACATTGGTGCAGGCGGAGTTATGGAAGCTCGGACAGCTGCGGCCCGGAGACCGTATCCGCTTTCACTGCATCGGTATCGATGCGGCACGGTGCGCCGAGCAGGCGCAGGATCGTGCCATCGCCTCCCTCTCAGGACACTACGGCGCGGCCGGTCAGACCCTGCCACCGGACGCAGCGCTCTCCCCGGTGCTGCAGCAGACAGCGCCCGCCGCGGACCGCCCGGGCGTTTGCTACCGCCAGGCGGGCGATCGCAATCTACTGATTGAATACGGCCCGCCGGTGTTGGATTTGAATTTACGCCTGCGCGCGCATGCCTTGATGCAGTGGGTCGAGCAACAGCGCATCGACGGCATTGTCGATCTGACGCCGGGCATCCGTTCGCTGCAGGTACACTTTGACAGCGATCACATCAGTCAGGCGCAACTGCTGGCGCGCCTGGTGGCCGCCGAAGCCGAGCTGCCCGCCGCCGAAGACATGCAGGTACCCAGCCGCATTGTTCATCTGCCGCTGTCGTGGGACGATCCCTCGACGCGGGTGGCGATCGAGAAATACATGCAGTCGGTCCGCCCGGACGCGCCCTGGTGCCCCAGCAATATTGAATTCATCCGCCGCATCAACGGGCTCGAATCCATCGATCAGGTAAAAGAGATTCTGTTCAGCGCCAGTTACCTGGTCATGGGACTGGGCGATGTCTACCTGGGCGCGCCGGTCGCCACCCCCATGGATCCGCGTCACCGACTGGTCACCACCAAATACAACCCGGCGCGCACCTGGACACCGGAAAACGCCGTGGGCATTGGCGGTGCTTATCTGTGTGTCTATGGCATGGAGGGGCCGGGCGGTTATCAGTTCGTCGGGCGCACCGTGCAGATGTGGAATCGCTACCGCCAGAGCGCCGATTTCCGCGACGGCAAGCAGTGGCTGTTGCGCTTTTTCGATCAGATTCGCTTTTACCCGGTGTCCTCCGACGAGCTTGTGCGCATGCGCGAGGACTTCGTCTTGGGCCGAATGCAATTGCGGGTCGAAGACAGTGTGCTGAAGCTGCGCGATTACCATCGCTTTTTGCGCGACAACAGCGACACCATTAAGGACTTCAAACAACGTCAGCAGGCGGCCTTCGACGCCGAGCGGGAGCGCTGGGCGCAAAGCGACCAGAGTGCTTATGCGGTTGATCCAGGCGACGAGGCGGCCGCGCCCGATGCGCCGCTCGATCTGCCGGCCGGTTGTATCGCCGTGGCCTCGCCGGTGACCGGCAGTGTCTGGGCCTTGCCGGCGCAGGTAGGCCAACTGGTCGCCATCGGCGACAGCCTGGTGGTGGTGGAAGCGATGAAAATGGAAATTGCCATCGAGGCCGACGAACCGGGCAGGCTGCGGGAGTTGCTATGCACACCGGGCATGGCGGTGAAGGCCGGCCAGGTGCTGGCGATTGTGCAACTAGAGGAAACAACATGACTGAACTCCCGCAACGCCTGGACATTGCGACGCTGCTCGCCGGCTACCGCAAAGCGCGCTTCACCCCACCAGCGCTTATCGCCGAAGTGCAACGGCGCATGGAACAGAGCGCCGGGCGCCATGTGTGGATTACCCGGCTGACGGCAGAGCAGTTACAGCCCTATCTGGATGCGCTGGAAGGCCGCTCGCCCGATGAGTTGCCGTTGTACGGTGTGCCGTTCGCGATCAAGGACAACATCGATCTGGCCGGTATACCCACTACGGCGGGGTGCCCGGGATATGCTTACACACCCGATGCTTCGGCGTTCGTGGTTCAGCGCCTGATCGGGGCTGGTGCGATTCCCGTCGGCAAGACCAATCTTGACCAGTTCGCCACCGGGCTGGTCGGTACGCGCTCGCCTTACGGCGCCTGTGAAAACAGCTTTGACCGCCGCTACATTTCCGGTGGCTCCAGCGCCGGTTCGGCGGTGGCGGTAGCGACCGGGTTGGTGAGTTTCGCGCTGGGCACCGATACCGCCGGATCCGGGCGGGTGCCGGCGGCGTTCAACAACATCGTCGGGCTGAAGCCGACACGCGGGCTGATCAGCGCACGCGGCGTGGTCCCGGCCTGCCGTTCACTCGACTGCGTGTCGATTTTTTCGCTCACCACGGACGACGCCGGGGCGGTCATGCGGGTGAGCGCGTGCTTTGACCCTGAGGACGCCTACGCCCGGCCGGTGGCCCCGGCGGCACAGCGCTTCGATGGCGAAAGTTTTCGTTTCGGGGTGCCACGCCAGGACCAGTTGGCGTTTTTCGGCAACCGTGACGCCGAGGCCCTCTTCCAGCAAAGCGTCGAGCGCCTGACCCGGCTCGGCGGTGAAGCGGTGACGGTGGATTTCGAACCTTTCCTGGCGGCGGCACGGCTGTTGTACGAAGGCCCCTGGGTGAGCGAACGCTACGCGGCCATTGAGCCCTTTATCGACGAGCACCCCGACGAGCTGCTCGAGGTGACCCGCGCCATTATCGCCGGCGGTAAGCAGCCGCGCGCCGTGGAAGCCTTCCGTGCGCAATACCAATTGATGGAATACAAGCGCCGCAGCGAAGCGTTGTGGCGTGAGGTGGCGGTGATGGTCACGCCGACAGCGGGTACGATTTATACCATCGAGGCGGTCCACGCCGACCCGGTGCAGCTCAACAGCCGGCTCGGGTATTACACGAATTTCATGAATCTGCTCGATTGCGCCGGCGTGGCGGTGCCCGCCGGTATGCAGACCGACGGCCTGCCGTTCGGCGTCACGCTGTTTGCGCCGGCCGGAGCCGACAGCGCGCTGTTGGCGCTCGGTGACCGCTTGCACCGCAGCGCCGGGGTCGATGCCGGTGCGACCGGTTTGCCGTTGCCCGGTGGCGTCCCCGCTCCCACGGTTGCGCCGAGCGGGGAGGTGGTGCTGGCGGTCTGCGGCGCGCATCTGAGCGGCTTGCCGCTGAACCATCAGTTGACCCAGCTCGATGCGCGGTTGCTGCAATCTACCCGAACCTCCGCCGACTATCGGCTGTATGCCCTGCCGGGCGACCCGCCGCAGCGCCCGGGGTTAGTGCGCGCCGTCCACAGCGGTGCGATTGACGTTGAACTCTGGGCGCTACCTACACATCGTGTGGGTGAATTTCTGCAACAGATTCCCGCGCCACTCGGGCTCGGCAAGGTCGAGCTGGCCGACGGCGCGTGGGTGAACGGTTTTATCTGCGAGCCGTGCGCTCTGGAAGGCGCCGTCGATATTTCCTCCTTCGGTGGCTGGCGAGCCTATCTGCAACACTCGGCATAAAAAACCGGGGCCTTTCGGCCCCGGCACCCGGTGGCTATCCTGTGTCAATCGGCCTGGCGGGTCAGTCAAGCTTTGGCGTCGAATAATGCACCGAGCATGGTGTCGTAAGCTTTAATTACCTCGGTTGAGGCCTGAACCTGCAGGCGGTCGAGTTTCAGACCGACCAGCGGTTCGATGAGATTTACCGTGCTGTTGCCATCCAGCTGCCCGACACTGGCGATCTCGCCGGCGTGTTGACGGGCGCTGCCGAGCCCGCGCTGAACGCCGAGCATGGCCTGGGAGTAGACGCTATCGAGCTTCACGCCGGCAGCCTAAGCGAGCACATCGAGCAGTTCGCCCACCCGGGAGGGGTCGGCGGCGCTGCGCGGTGGCGGCGGCGGGGGTTCGGCTGCGGGCCGATCGGCGCGCTCGGCTGCGGCCCGGCGGCTGTCGGCCCTCTCGGTCGAGGCGGCCGCCGCAGTGTTGTCGGACTGGCTGCGCGGTCGGTTTTCGGCGGACTCGTCTTGGTTCGGCCGGTCTACCGGGCGCTCTGAGGCCTGTCCGGCGGTTCGCGGTTCGGGTCGGGCGGGCGGCGGTAGGGTTGCAGCCGGTTGCGGGATACTGGGATCGACTTTCATAGCATTAGCCTCCGGGCCTTCCGCTAGCCGATAAATGTCCCTCGGACTGGGCAGCGGCAGGCGCGGCGAATACTTTAGCGCCACACTGGGGTTTTGTTTCACGAACAGGCATTTGCGACTATACTTGGGCGCCAGTTTGCCCTCAGTGTCGCGCACGCGTGGCCGGTCGGCCTACACAACTCATTGACAAGCGGAGCATTCAGGTGAGCCACGAAGATAAGAAATTTCTGGGTAATTTTATTGGTGTACTGTCAGCGCTGGTGGTGATCGCGGTGGTGTTCTTTTTTCTCGCGGATATGGTGACCGACGATATCCCCACCAACGCCGAGACCGACAGTCGCATGCAAGCGAAAATCGCCGAGAATATCAAGCCGGTGGGTGAGGTCAACGTTGGCACCGCGCCACCGGCGTCGGCGCCGGCCGCCGCTGCCGGCCCGCGCTCTGGCGAAGAGGTCTTCCAAGCTCACTGTTCGGCCTGTCATGCCACCGGGGTGGCGGGCGCGCCGAAAGTCGGCGACAGCGCCGCCTGGTCGAAGCGCGCCGCGCAGGGCATCGATACGCTGCTGACCCATGCGACCAACGGCTTGAACGCGATGCCGCCAAAGGGCACCTGTGCGGAGTGTTCGAGCGAAGAACTGAAGGGCGCGATCGAGTACATGCTGTCCAAAAGCGGCCAGTAATCGGCCGTACTCCGGTTACCTCCGCTTCAGGAAAGCAGCCCTTTGAGTTGCGCCAGATGGGCTTGGCCGCGCGCTTTGCGGGTCTCGGGGTTGGGTGTCACGCCGGGGCGCTCCCATTCCAGGTCTTCTTCGGGCAGCTCGGCCAGAAAGCGGCTGGGCTCGCAGCTTTCCCACTCACCGGCGCGCCGCCGCCGGGTGGCGTAGGTGAGCGTCAGGGTCTTCTGTGCCCGGGTGATGCCGACGTAAGCCAGACGGCGCTCTTCTTCCAGGTCGTCGGCCTCGATGCTGCTGCGGTGTGGCAGCAGATTTTCTTCCATACCGACCATGAACACATGCGGAAACTCCAGCCCCTTGGCGGCGTGGAAGGTCATCAGGCGGACGCAATCGGCGTTGCCTTCATCGTTGCGATCGAGCCGATCCAGTAGCGCGACGCGACTGACGATGGCCGCCAGATCCCGTTGCTCCTCGCCTTGCGTGGCCAAGCGTTCCAGCCAGCTGAGTAGATCGCTGACATTGTTCAGGCGCCGTTCGGCTTCGGCCGGTTCTTTGGCGTTGTCGCTCAGCCAGCCGGTGTAGTCGATATCCTCAACCAATTGCCGGATGACCGGCATGGCCTCGCCGCGCCGCCCGGCGTCGGCCAGCGCTACCAGCCACTCGGCGAATTCGCGCAGGCGGCTGGTGGCGCGGCGGTTCAGCGCCGCCTCCAGGCCGCTTTCAAAGCAGGCCGCCAGCAGGCTCAGGTTGTGTTCGCTGGCGTAGGCGCCGAGCTTCTCCAGCGTCGCCGCTCCCAGTTCACGGCGTGGCGTATTCACCACCCGGAGGAAGGCGCGGTCGTCGTCTTCGTTGACCAGCAGGCGCAGATAGGCGAGCAGATCCTTGACCTCGGTGTATTCAAAAAACGAGGTGCCGCCGCTCAGATGATAGGCGATGCTGTGGTCGCGCAGCACTTTTTCAAAGCCGCGCGACTGGTGGTTGCCGCGGTACAGAATGGCGTATTCGCCGTGTCGCGAGCTGTGGGTGAACTGATGGTGAAGAATTTCAGAAACCACCCGCTCGGCCTCGTGCTCACTGTCGCGGCAGGCCATTATTTTCAATGGCGTGCCGTAACCGAGCGCACTCCAGAGGCGTTTTTCAAACAAGTGGGGATTGTTGGCGATCAGGCGGTTGGCGCATTTCAGGATACAGCCCGCCGAGCGGTAGTTCTGCTCCAGCTTGATCACCTCCAGGCGCGGAAAGTCCTGGTGCAGGCGCTGCAGGTTCTCGGGATTTGCTCCGCGCCAGGCGTAGATCGACTGGTCGTCGTCGCCCACCGCGGTAAACGGTGTGGTCGGTCCGACCAACAACTGCACCAGACGGTACTGGGCGGTGTTGGTATCCTGGTATTCATCCACCAGGAGATGGCGCACGCGATTCTGCCAGTGTTCGCGCACCGCGGCGTCATCCTGCAGGGCCAGCACGGGTTGTAAAATCAAATCGTCGAAATCCAGCGCATTGTAGGCTTTCAGGTGGCGCTGATACTCGGCATAGAGCAACGCTGCCGCGGTCTCGAACTCGCTCTCGGCCTGCTGCACGGCCGCTTTTGGCAGCACCAGGTCGTTTTTCCAGGCGGAAATGCGGTTGCGCAGCGCCTCTGAGGCAAACGCTCCACCCCCCTTGCGCAGCAGTTCGTCTATCAGGTGGAGGCTGTCGTGGGCATCAAAAATGGAAAAATGACTTTTATAGCCGAGGCCGGGGGCTTCGCGGCGCAACATACGCATGCCGAGGGTGTGGAAAGTCGACACCTGCAAACCCCGGCCGGCTTCGGCGCTGAGCAGCTTGGCGACACGTTCACGCATCTCACGCGCCGCCTTGTTGGTAAAGGTGACGGCAACGATGTGCTTGGCCGGAATGGCGCACGAGCCGATCAGGTAGGCGATCTTTTCGGTGATAACGCGCGTTTTGCCGCTGCCCGCACCGGCCAGCACCAGCAGCGGCGTGCTGACTTCGCGCACCGCGGCGCGTTGCTCGGGGTTGAGATCGGCCATACAGCTAGAGACGGTGGCGGGAACTGCGCATAGTCCGCATTGTAGCCAGCATCGTCGGTCGGCGGCAGCTTGTATTGCTGCACAAACTAGTGTCCGGGCGCGCCGGTGCACTTATCCAGAGCGCGGTAGCCGATGGCTTCCTGCAGGTGGCGCGGGCCGATGTGCTCGGCGCCGGCGAGATCGGCGACGGTGCGCGCGACTTTGAGGATGCGGTGCACGGCGCGAGGCGACAGGGCGAAGCGTCCGACCGCCTTTTCCAGCAAGCGCTGTTCGCGGCTATGCAGGTGGCAGATGCTGTCGGTCTGTTGCTGGGTGAGGCGAGCATTCAGATCGCCCCGGCGCTGTTGCACGCCGCGCGCCCGCGACACCCGTTCGCGCACCCCGGCGCTGTCCTCGCCCGGCGGCGCCTGCAGCGCCTGCCAGGTGATGCGCGGCATTTCGATGTGCAGGTCGAGGCGATCGAGCAGCGGACCGGAAACACGCCGGCGATAACGCGCCACCTGTTCCGGGGTACAGCGGCAGCGACCGTTACTGTCGCCGTAATACCCACAGGGGCAGGGGTTCATGGCGGCGATCAACTGGAAGCGCGCGGGAAACTCCGCCTGGCAGGCCGCGCGTGAGACGCTGACCCGGCCGCTTTCCAACGGTTCGCGCAGCACTTCGAGCACCTGGCGCTTGAACTCGGGCAGTTCGTCGAGAAACAGCACGCCGTTATGCGCCAGCGAGATTTCTCCGGGGCGCGGGTTGCCGCCGCCGCCCGCCAGTGCGGCGGCCGAGGCGGTGTGGTGCGGGTTGCGAAAGGGGCGTTGCCGCCAGCTCGTGGTATCGAAGCCGGCACGCCCGAGGGAGGCGAGCGCTGCGGTCTCCAGCGCTTCGCGGTGGCTGAGCGGCGGCAGAATACCGGGTAGGCGGCTGGCCAGTAGCGTTTTGCCGGTACCGGGTGGCCCGATAAACAGCAGGTGATGGCCGCCCGCGGCAGCCACTTCCAGCGCCCGGCGGGCGTGCTGCTGACCGCGCACATCGCGCAGATCCGCCAGCGCCGGCTGCGCCGCGTCGTGGCACGCCGGCGCTCCGGGCGGCGCTTGCAAAGCGTCCGGTTGAGCGCAGTCGTGTAAATGCCCGGCCAGGCGGACGCTTAGTGGATCGGCCAGAGCGGCCTCGGCGGCGTTGGCGCGCGCGCATACCAGTCGCCGGCGGCTTGCCTGCGCACCCAGCGCACTGGGCAGGATACCGCGCACCGCGCGGGTGGTACCACTGAGCGCCAGTTCGGCGACAAATTCGTAGTCGTCGAGCGACTCGGCGGGTATCTGTCCGGAAGCAGCGAGGATGCCGAGGGCGATAGCCAGATCGTAGCGCCCGCCCTGTTTGGGCAGGTCGGCGGGGGCGAGATTGACGGTAATGCGCCTGGCGGGAAAGTCGTACCCGCTGTTGACCAGCGCGCTGCGCACCCGTTCACGGCTTTCCCGCACGGCGGTTTCCGGCAGCCCGACGATAGTGAGTGAAGGCAGACCGTTGGCGATGTGAACTTCGACGCTGACCGGCAAGGCCTGCACGCCGAGTTGGGCACGGCTGTGGATAACGGCAAGTGACATGTCTTTCCATCCATGGATGACGGCTTGCGGGGGTAGCGGGTTTACGGCCGACTATTTTTTCAGTAGCTGTGCTTCGAGCGCCGCCACCTGTTGTTCCAGTTGTTCCAGTTTCTCCCGCGATCGCGCCAGCACTTTGCACTGCACATCGAACTCTTCGCGCGTGACCAGATCCAGTCGGTTGAACACCGAGTGAGTGGCGGCGCGCAGATTTTTTTCCAGATCTTCCTGGACGGCGCGCGCCGCACTCGGCATGGCGCCGTTCAGGCGCCGGGCTATGTCATCGAGAAATTTGGCATCCAGCATTTGCTTACCTTAACGAAGGCGAGCGGCGGCGTCTATCGGTGAATAGCTCGCCCGCCTATTGCACCGCCTTGGTGCGTGCGTTTAGGGTGCCGAAAGGCGGTGCACCAAGGTAGGGCATAAGTGTCTGAAATTTTGCCCCCTGGCCTGCTTATCTAACTGTTTTAATTATAAATATAATGCTGGCACGGTAACTGCAAAAGTAGCGCGTACACCTGGGGTGGGCGCGCCGTTTAGTGGCGGGTGGTGGGTTTATTACCTCAGACA
Source organism: Thiogranum sp. (assembly GCA_030148915.1). Classification (GTDB taxonomy): domain Bacteria; phylum Pseudomonadota; class Gammaproteobacteria; order DSM-19610; family DSM-19610; genus Thiogranum. The sequence goes on along the minus strand of JASBSN010000087.1, from coordinate 753 downwards.
AATAACGAACTCGTACAGCGGGATATAGGAGTCCTCACACTATGAAGCAGACAAAATTCATTATTGCCTCGGCGCTGGTAGCGGCCACCGGTGTGGCCCAGGCGGATTTGAGCGCGAATCTGGGCGTGGCCAGTAACTACCTCTTTCGAGGGGTTTCGCAAACCGGAGACGCCGCGGCTATTTCAGGCAGTCTCGACTACGGTAACGAGTCCGGCTTCTACCTCGGCACCTGGATGTCGAATGTAGATTTCGGCGGCAAGGAAGATATGGAAGTCGACGGCTACGCCGGCTACGCCGGGGAAGCGGGCGGCATCAGCTATGACCTCGGCTACCTGTATTACTGGTACCCGGGCGCCGGCGGCGACGCGCAGGGCGGCGATCTTGACTACGGTGAGGCGGCCCTGAGTCTCGGTTTCGGGCCGATGACAGTAGGCCTGGCTTATAACGTCAACGCCGAAGCCAAGGGCCCGGGACCTTTTCAGGAAGGCGACCTGTATTACAGCCTGGGTTTCTCGCCTGACTGGTCCTATGAAGGCTTCTCGCCCTCGTTCCTGGTCGGCTATTACGATTTTACCGATGACGGCAAAGCCGGTGTCGGTGATCTGAGCTATCTGCACTGGAGCGTCGGCATCAGTAAGGATGCCGGTGATTTTGGCGCTTTCAGCGTCAACTATGAGCAAACCGACGATGTCACCGGGGTGTCCGCCGATGACAATCCCAACTTCTGGATCGGCTGGTCAAAAGACTTCTAAA
>JASBSN010000021.1 GCA_030148915.1 Thiogranum sp. | reverse complement strand
CTGTGCCATCTGAGACGGGATTCTAGAAGCGAAGGTACATGACAACAATACGCATAAGTGGTAACTGTGTGTTCTAGTATTTCGAACAATCGGGAGGAATGAAATGGACGATCTCCGGAGGATGGTGATTTTCTCTCACGTGGTGGAGGCCGGGGGGTTTTCCGCGGCGGCGCGGCGGCTCGGCATGGCGAAATCTTCGGTCAGCAGGCATATCGCGTTGCTGGAGAAAAGCGTCGGCGTGCGTCTGCTGCATCGCACGACGCGCAGTTTGAGTCTTACCGAGATCGGGGAGACCTACTACCAGGGTTGTGTACGGATCGTGGCGCAGGCCGAGGAGGTTACGCATTGGATAGGCAAACTGCAGGATCAGCTCTCGGGTACATTGAGGGTAGCCTGCCCGGTGGTTCTCGGCAGCCGGTTTATCGCACCCTTGCTGGCCGAATTCATGCGCCGGCATCCGTCGTTGGATGTCGATCTCCTGCTGGAGGATCAGGTCGTGGACATGGTGAGCCTGGGCGTCGACGTTGGGGTTCGTGTCGGGTGGCTTAAGGACTCGAAACTGCTGGCACGCAAGATCGGCGAGTCGCCGCGGCTGGTGTGTGCGTCGCCGGACTACCTGGAGCGCAACGGCGTACCGGAAAAGCCGGAGCAACTCGCAGATCACGACTGGATCATATTTTCCCTGTTGCCGACGCCCCAACACTTGACGTTTTTGAGGAAGCGAACGCAGAAGCAGATTCAGGTAAAGGGCCGCGTGAGAACCAACAACGCCGACGCCGTGCGTTCGTTTTTATTGAGCGGCGCGGGTATCGGCGTGTTGTCGGATTTTCTGGTTGCGGACGATTTAAAGGCGGGGAGACTGGTGCAGGTTCTGCCGGATTATGTGTGTGGCAGCGCGGGGATCTATGCCGTGTTTCAGGATCGCCGCTATCAGCAGGTGAAGGTGAGACTGTTCATTGAGTTTATCAACGAACAGTTGAAATGCCTGTTCTAGAAGGGGCGGCGACGTTAGACTGCTCTTGTAAGTCTCATCTGACAAGGCAGTACGCGCTCAGCTGACGGCGCTAAATCACTGGGAGGTTTAGGCTGCTCACTAACTATCTGTATTCCCTTCCGATGACAGCAGTCCCGTACTCGGTCTTCTCCTTCGGTGCGACGCAGCGCCGAGGTAGCTCCTGCACATTACACACAACAACACAGAGAGAGACAATGCCATGAACATTTTTGAAAGCCTGCGGGCTGATCACGACAGACAACGCGAGTTGATGGAAAAACTGGTGCAGACCCACGGTGACAGTGGCTCGCGGGATCAGCTTTTCCAACTGGTCAAGACGGAGCTGGCCAGTCACTCGGCGGCCGAGGAGCGCTGTTTCTACATTCCGTTGATGGAAGACGATCTGACGCAGGAGAAGGCGCGCCACAGTATCTCCGAGCACCACGAACTCGATGAGTTGATCGAGCAGTTGGAAACCACCGAGTACAGCTCGCCCGGCTGGCTCACCGTAGCCAAGCAACTGGCGGACAAAGTGCACCATCACTTGAACGAAGAGGAACACGAGGTGTTTCAACTCGCCGGCAAGGTGCTGAGTGAGGAGCAGAAGCAGAATCTGTCCGGTGCCTATGAGAAGGAAATGAAAGCGCAGCGTGCGACCGCAGCCTGAACCGGTCCGGCCAGCCAGGGGGTAACCAGCAGGTACGCAACGGCTGAAAACCGGCGCCTGAGATTCGTGTATAATCCTTTTGGGATAGCCCGAACTGATTATAAATTCTCGAAAAATCAACATGTCATACGCAACCGACGATCTTCGGATCGTGGACATTCAGGAGGTGGTCCCCTACGCGGAGCTGCACGCCGAGTTCCCGATCACCGACAATGCCGCCCGCACCACCCACGATGCGCGGCAGGCGATTCATCGCCTGTTGCACGGCGAGGACGACCGGCTGCTGGTGATTGTCGGACCCTGTTCCATCCACGATCCCGAGGCGGCACTGGAATACGCGCGACGGCTGGCGGAGGTGCGTACGGACCTGCAGGACGAGTTGTTGATCGTCATGCGGGTGTATTTCGAAAAGCCGCGTACCACGGTCGGCTGGAAAGGCCTGATCAATGATCCGGACCTGGACGGCAGTTTTCAGATCAACAAGGGTCTGCGCCTGGCGCGTAAACTGCTCCTCGACATCAACGATCTGGGCGTGCCGGCAGCCACCGAGTACCTGGACCTGATGTCGCCCCAGTATGTCTCGGATCTGATCAGTTGGGGCGCGATCGGCGCGCGCACCGCCGAGAGTCAGGTGCACCGTGAACTGGCCTCCGGTCTGTCGTGCGCGGTAGGGTTCAAAAACGGCACCGACGGCACCCTGAAAGTGGCCATCGACGCCATCCGCTCGGCATCCCAGCCGCACCATTTTCTGTCGCTGACCAAAGCCGGACATTCGGCTATTTTCTCGACCGCCGGCAACGAGGACTGTCACATTATTCTGCGCGGCGGCCGGGCGCCCAACTATGACGCCGAGGGCGTGGCGAGCGCGGCCTCGCAGCTTCAGGCCGCCGGTTTGCGCGCGCAGGTGATGATCGATTTCAGCCACGGCAACAGCGCCAAGCAGTTCCGGCGTCAGCTGGCGGTGGGCGAAGACGTGGCGGCACAGGTGGGCGGCGGCTGCCGCGCCATTATGGGCGCTATGATCGAAAGCCATTTGCACGAGGGCCGCCAGGATCAGGCCCCCGGCAGTGCGCTCGACTACGGCAAAAGCATCACCGATGCCTGTATCAGCTGGGAAGACACACTGCCGTTACTGCAAACTCTGGCCCAGGCGGTACGCCGGCGACGCGGGAGCAAGGCGCAGGCTTTGGCCTGACGGAGCGGGGCGCGCTCAACCAGATCGAGCGGCCCGTATTATGCCTGCGCAGCGGTAGCGCTCCGGTGAGACGGATCCAGCCGTAGCCGCCGGGTCAGCTATCCGGCTTTTTTCTGTTGCAGTTTGCGTTCCCAATCCAGCGATGTCTTGACGATAAAATCGAGATCGTCGTGCTTCGGCGCCCACCCCAGCGTGTCACGGATTTTGTCGGCGCGGGCGATCAGCGCTGGCGGATCGCCGGCGCGGCGTACTTCCTCGCTGACCTTGATGGGCGCCCCGTTGACGCGGTTCACCGCATCGATCACTTCGCGCACACTGTAGCCGTGCCCGTAGCCGCAGTTCAGGGTGGTGGAAGCGCCACCCTGTTGCAGGTAATCCAATGCCTTGATGTGCGCATCGGCCAGGTCATCGACGTGGATGTAATCGCGCACGCCGGTGCCGTCGGCGGTCGGGTAGTCGGTGCCGAAGACATAGAGTTGTTCGCGGCGCCCGACAGCGACCTCGGCGGCCACTTTGATCAGCAGCGTGGCTTTTTCGGTGGACTGGCCGATGCGGGTGCCGGGATCGGAGCCGGCGACATTGAAATAGCGCAAGATCACGTGGCGCATGTCGCTGGCCAGGCCCAGATCACGGAGCATCATTTCACTCATCAGTTTCGAGGTGCCGTAGGGATTGATCGGCGCCAGCGGGCTGTCTTCACTGCACTCCGGGCCGGCGGGAATGCCATAGACCGCGGCGGTCGACGAGAAAATAAAATGTTTCACGCCAGCCGTGGCGCAGCAGGCCAGCAGATTACGCGTGCAACAGGTGTTGTTGGCGTAATATTTGAGAGGGTTTTCCACCGATTCGGGCACGATGGTGTGGGCGGCGAAGTGCAACACCGTGTCCACGGCGTGCTCCTCGAGCACCCGGGCGACCTGCGCCTGATCGCCGGTATCGCCGACCACCAGCTCGGCGCCGATCACGGCGTCGGCAAAGCCGGTCGACAGGTTATCGAGCACTACCACCGGCCGGCCGGCTTCGCTTAACAGGCGTACGACGTGGCTGCCGATATAGCCGGCACCCCCGGTGACGAGTATTTTACCGCTCATGGTGAGGTCTCTGATTAATGGCTCCGGGGAGGATAATAACGGCCGCGCGGCGGATCTACCACCCCGGCCCGGCTAGCCGGTGCGCGATATAACATCGGTGGAGGGTGCCTCCGCTGGCGCATAAATATCCTGCAGCGCGCTGGAGTAACCATCATCGCCGACGATACGCGCGTGAAAACGCCGCAGCTGCCGAGGCTCGCGCACGCCGCAGGAGTGGGCGATAACCCCGACTTCGTAGACCATGTTGCGCACATAGCTGGCGACGCGCTCGGACTTGAGTGTCGGGTTGAGGCCCTTTTGCAGGCGGGGGTTATGGGTGGTAATGCCGGTCGGGCAAGTGTTTTTATTGCAGTGCAGCGCCTGTATACAGCCCAATGCGAACATAAAACCACGCGCTGAACTGATGAAATCCGCGCCCACGCACAGCGCCCAGGCGACTTCGGCCGGCGTGATCAGTTTGCCGGAGGCGATCAGGCGGATGCGCTTTTTCAGGCCGTATTCCTCCAATTTGTCCGCCACCAGCGGCAGGCTCTCCTTGATCGGCAGCCCCATATAGTCCATCAGGCTCATCGGTGCCGCGCCGGTGCCGCCGTCGGCGCTGTCGATGGCGATAAAATCCGGCGCGCTCTGCACGCCGCGGCGGTTGATTTCGGCAAACAGATCGTCCAGCCAGCCGTAGGCACCGATCACCGCCTTGAAGCCGACCGGCTTGCCGGTCACCTCGCGGACGCGGTGCACCGTATCGAGCAGATCGGCCACCGAGTTGATGTCCGGATGGCGGTTGGGACTGATGGAGTCCTCGCCGGGTGGGATGCAGCGGATGGCGGCGATTTCCGCCGTCACCTTGAGCCCTGGCAGGATGCCGCCTTTGCCCGGTTTGGCGCCCTGGCTGAGCTTGATTTCGAACATCTTGACCTGGGGGTGGGCGGCGAGGGCGCGCAGTTTCGCGTCGCTCAGCCGCCCCCGCTCGTCGCGCACGCCGTATTTGGCGGTGCCGATCTGGAACACCAGGTCGGCGCCACCGGCCAGGTGGTAGGGCGACAGGCCGCCTTCACCGGTGTTGAGCCAGCAGCCGCTTCGGGCGGCGCCGGCCGACAGGGCCTGCACCGCGGGCCGGGAAATCGCCCCAAAGCTCATACCGGAGATATTGAACAAGGAGCGGGTGGTGTAGGGGGTCCGGCAGCCCGAGCCGATGGTAACCGCGGCCACCTCGGCGGCGTCGGTGCCGAGGGTGGGGAAGGCGCAATTGACGAACAGTATCGTGCCGGGCGGCGACAGCGTGCGCGTCGAGCCAAAAGCGGTGGTGTTATCCAGGTCTTTGGCGGCGCGGTATACCCAGGAGCGTTCGGCGCGGTTGAAGGGCATTTCCTCGCGGTCCATGGCGAAAAAATACTGACGAAAAAACGCCCCCAGCGTTTCGAAGACGTAGCGGAACCGACCGATAACCGGGTAGTTGCGACGAATCGCCTGGCGCGTCTGGGTGACGTCGACGACGTACATGACCAGCACCGAGACACACAGCAGCCCGAGCGCAATCACGAACAGGGTCGAGACAATCTCCAGCGCACGCACCATGAAGCCGCCGTCGAGCAGATTCATCGCAGACTCTCCTTGTGATGGCTGATGATAAACGGCACTACGGGGGTTAGCGGCCTGTATTGTCCAGAATGTAGTGTGTCCTCTCCCGCGGTTGTCGGCAGGTTTACGCCTCGCTAGCGGCCCGTTCCCGTATTACTGTACAGGCTTGATCTGCTTGAAGGTCCAATAGGCATTCAGAAAGTAGTTGACCAGGGTGGCGGGTAAAATCCCAATTAACTGGTGGATCTGGGGAGGTACGGTGGGAAAACTGAACGATAAAGCCAGAAAGGTCGCGTAACTCAGCCCCAGCGCCAGAACCGATACCAGGTTGAACTTCACGCCGCGCACGCGCGTGCGGTCATGCGTTTTTCGCCCGCGAAATGTCCAGTAGTTGTTGAACAGAAAATTCCATACGATAGACAGTTCGATGGCGATGGGCGAGGCAATGTATTTGTTGAGGCCGAGCATCATGAACAGGGTGAAGAACCCCAGGTTTACAATAATTCCCGAGGCGCCCACGACAGCGAATTTCATGAAAGTTCTGGAACTTCGAAGCCGGATCCACCACACATTTTTTATGAATTCAAAAATGTCCGATAATCCGAGCTTTGACTCGCCACGCTCGCGCTCGATGAAATCAACCGGCAGTTCTTTGATGCTGCACCCCTGTTCCAGCGCTGCGTGCAGAAGGGCGACCTGAAAAGCATAACCGTCAACCCGCAGCGCAGTGAAATCTATACGCCTCAGAAGCGATGTCCGAATCGCCCTGAATCCGGCTGTGCAATCTTTTATCCCCGATATCCCGGCGATGTAGCGCGCGGCGATATTACCGCCCCTGGAGTTCAGGCGACGCAGTCTGCTCCAGTCTTTCGGAATACTGCCGCCTGTTACATATCGACTGCCAATGACAAAATCGGCGCCGGATTCGATCTCCCGCAACAGTCGCGGCACGTCTTGCGGGCGGTGAGAAAAATCGGCGTCCATCTCAAAGACCACATCAGCCCGGAGCGCGGTCGACGCATGGCGCATGCCCCGGATGTAAGCGGCGCCCAATCCTACCTTCCTGCCTTCTATTAAATGCACATTGCGCCAATCAGCTTGCAGGCTCCGCACCACCTCAGCCGTTCCGTCCGGTGAACGGTCGTCCACCACCAGAATATGCATGTCATGATCGATATCCATGAATACATGCTGTAACGCCTCTATTATGCTGGCGATGTTGGCGCGTTCATTGAACGTCGGAAGTATTATTACCGTTTTCACATCCAGTGTTCGCTATCGATTGTTTCCAAAAGCGTACAGCCGGATGTTGGTGGCGGAAAGTTCTTCTGGACTCACTCTCGTGTAGGTGTCCGTCAGCGTCTGCAGTGCCGGCTCACACTGCTGTTTTCGCTGGGTCAACCCAACATACCAGACTTTCTGTTTTTTCAATAGCTCGGCTATTGTTGACGTAGTGTCGAAGACGCCAATGTCATTTTTTATCCCCAGCTTTTTAGCGTAGAAGTTGAACGGCCAAATCAGATGAGAATAATTGCAAAGGACTATTTTGTCGTTGCTACCGGCATTTGACGCCAGATAACCCACAATCTTCCGGAAGTTTGTCGCGTTATGGTGCACATAACCGTCTTTCAAAAGCGGCGCCACCGATACTGCGACAAGCACGCCGAGTACAAGGGCGCGCAAACCTGCCCAACGTAGACTGGTAACACCTTTTGCCACCAGCAGGAGAAAGGCGAATTGGCCCGCGATAGTGCATCTGATGATGTAAATCGGTGTGGTAATTATTGAAATAATATACGGGAGCACTATCGGTGAAAGTACCAGCAACAACGCCAGCAACACCGGCCCCCCATCGTTTCGCTTGGCGCGGGCGCGTAACACCTTGAGGCCAATACCGGTCCTGTCAGGGAATCCGTACAGGGCTCCCAGCAACATCATGGCAACCCAAAAGGCCAATGCGCCGTGTGTCCCGGAAAAGGCTGCAAATGTTTCTATCACTGAACCCACGGTAGGGGCCTGCGTCCAGAAACCTTCCTTGCCGATATTCAGCACGCGGTTGCCTAGCAGTCCGAGCCAGGGCAGAGACAGCAGAACAATGACTCCCTGGACCGTCAGCCACTTTTTCAGTGATAGCCCTGAAATCCTGTTTCCGGCCCCATATAAGAGCGCAAGCATGTAAATATTCTCAGCGATAATAATAAACAGCCCGTACAGATGCGTATAGACGAGAAGGGTACTTGACCAGATAAGGTTAAAAAGACTCCGGCGTGTCTGCTGATGCAGAAACTTCAGAAGAAAATAGACAGACAGTACCGAGGCAAACGCCAACAGGCTGTACATCCTCGCTTCCTGGGCATAGAAAATAGAGAATCCTGACAGCGCCAGGAGCAGCGCGGCGACCAACGCCACCTGTCTGTCAAACAACAGTTCACCTGCTTTGAAAGTGAAATAGACGGAAAGGAAACTGAAAATCGCCGAAGGCATACGCAGCGAAATTTCGGAGTCACCGAAAATCCGTATCCAGAAATGCAGCAGCAGATAGTAGGTGGGAGGATGATTATCGAAACTGCCAACCTCGCGCAGCAGATCGGCAAAGCGGTAACTCGCGAATTTGAGCGAAAACAGTTCGTCGAGCCAAAAACTGTGGTGACCGATATAGAGCAGCCTGAGAATGGCGGCAAGCAATAGTATCGCTGGCAGCGTCAAGCTGCTGTCAAAAATGGAGGCTGGCGTTTTCTGGTCGTTTGCGGCGGTCATGGTCGGGCAGTATACATAGAGACAGGAGGGTATTAGTAAGGTCGCTGCAATGATGGTTACAAAATTAACCGCAGTAGCCCTAAAATACTCGTCATGTTAGCGACTGCCTGCCCCGTGTCCGTGGCGCCGATGATGGATTGGACCGACCGTCACTGCCGCTACTTCCTCCGCCAGGTCGCACCGCCGGTGCGGCTGTATACCGAAATGATTACGACCGCCGCACTGCTGCACGGCGATCGTGAGCGGCTGCTGGCCTGCCACCCCAGCGAGCATCCGCTGGCCATGCAGCTTGGCGGCAGCGAGCCTCGGGAGCTGGCGCGCTGTGCCGGGTTTGCCGCGCAGGCGGGCTATAACGAGGTGAATCTCAACGTCGGCTGCCCGAGCGACCGGGTGCAATCCGGGCGCTTCGGCGCCTGCCTGATGCTGGAGCCCGATCGGGTCGCCGATTGTGTGCGCGCCATGCGTGAGGTGGTGTCGATCCCGGTAACCGTGAAGTGCCGTACGGGGGTTGACGAGCGTGACAGTTACAGCGCGCTGGTGGCCTTTGTCGCCGCGCTGGCCGAGGCCGGGGTGGAGCGGGTCATCGTCCACGCCCGCAAGGCCTGGTTGCAGGGCCTGAGTCCGAAACAGAATCGCCAAGTGCCGCCCCTGCAGTATGCACGGGTTTACCGGCTGAAACGTGATTTCCCCGCCCTGAAGGTAGAGATCAACGGTGGTATCGGCACGGTCGCCGCGGTGGCCGAACACCTGCAACAGGTTGACGGGGTAATGCTGGGCCGCGCTGCGTATCATGACCCCTGGCTACTGGTAACAGCGCTTGGGTCCTTAATGCAGCCCGCGCCAGCCCTGCCTCGCACCCGACATGAGGTGGTTCAGGCCATGCTGGTGTATGTCGAGCAGGAGTTGCAGCGCGGCACCCGCCTGCATCAGATAACCCGGCACATGCACGGTCTGTTTCAAGGGCGGCCGGGGGCCAGGGCCTGGCGCCGCTATCTTAGTGAGCAGGCCCACCGTGGGGGCGCGGGGCCCGAGGTGCTGGAAGGTGCGTTAGGGCGGGTGCCCGAACCCGGCTAACGTGAACGAGGAGCGGACACCGTCGCGCTGAGTGCGGTACGCCGGCTCCGGTGCACAAAGTCCCCCTCGCTCAGCGTAGCTGCGATTGTATCCACTGGCGCAGTCGCGCGGCGTCCAGCGCGCCGGCCTGGCGGGCGACTTCGCGACCGTTACGAAAAATGGCCACGGTTGGAATGCTGCGGATGTTGTGTTGCGCCGCCGCGCGCTGTGCCTGCTCGGTGTTCAATTTAGCAAAGCGCACAGCGGGTTCCAGTTCTGCCGCCACGCTCTTGAAATGCGGCGCCATCATTTTGCACGGTCCGCACCAGGGCGCCCAGAAATCCACCACCAGGGGGATGTCGTTACGCCGGAGATGCTTGTCGAAGCTCTGATCGGTCAGCTCCAGCGGCGCGCCGGTAAACAGCGCTTCTTTGCAACGACCACAGGTCGGGTGATGCGCCAGTTTATCTTCAGGGATACGGTTGACCGCATCGCAATGCGGGCATACCAGGTGTTTCGATTGACTCACGGTGCTCACTCCTGCAACGGCTCGGAGTGTATATGGGGTTCGCGGTCGGGGCTTTCAAGCGTTTACCGGCCGAGACTCTTAGAAACAATTTCGAACACGTCCCGCGACACCTTGGCCCGTTCGACGATGCGTTCCAGTTGCTCGCGCATCAGCGCCTGGCGGGCGGCATCGAAGCGTTTCCAGCGACTCAGCGCGCTGACCAGGCGTGCGGCTATCTGCGGATTGATGCTGTCGAGCTCGATCACCTGATCGGCCAGAAAGCGATAGCCCTCGCCGTCGGCGGCGTGGAAACGCACCGGATTACCCATGCAAAAACGCCCCACCAGCGCGCGCACCTTGTTCGGATTGGTCAGGCGGAAGGCCGGGTGGCGCATTAAGGCCTTGACCCGCGCGAGGGTCTCGGGCAAACGCGAACCGGCCTGAATGGCGAACCATTTATCCACCACCTGCGGGTCGTGTTGCCACTGTTGGTAGAACTGCTCCAGCTGCGCTTCGCGTTCCGGCCAGTCGTGTTCGGCCAGTGTCGCCAGGGCCGCCAGCGAGTCGGTCATGTTGTTGGCTGTTTGCAGCTGCCGCAGGCAGCGCTCGCGGGCCTCACCCGTGCCGGTCTCGGCGAGGTACGCCAGGCAGAGGTTTTTCAGCGAGCGCTGTCCCATCGCCTCGGCGTCGAAGCGATAGGGTTGCGGGTGATCGTAGCGCTGATAGCGGGCGGCGAATCCGTCCTGTAACTGCCGGGCGAGCGTGTGGCGGACAAACTCGCGCGCCGCGTGAATGGCCTCTACGTCAACGCGCTCGCATTGGTCGGCGAGATAGGACTCGGCGGGTAAGCTCAACGCCTGGGCGATCAACGCGGGGTCGAGGTCGGGGTGTTCCAGTGTGGCCTGAAAAGCGCTGACAAAGCGCGGCTCCAGACTCGGCGCCGCGCCCTCGCGGTGAGCGGCGACCAGCGCCAGCAGCGTGTTGATCGCCAGCGTCTGGCCGGCGTCCCAGCGGTTGAAGGGGTCGGGGTCGTGGGCAAACAAAAAGGCCAGTTCTTCGCTACTGCGTTCGATCACCAATTTGACCGGCGCGGAGAAGCCACGCAGCAGCGATAGCACCGGCGGCTGGGCGATACCGGTGAAACGGAACACCTGACGGGCTTCGCGCAGAGCCAGGATACGGTGGGTGTCGCCATTGGGCGTTTCACCTTCCAGCGTGACCGGCAGCGGCTTGCCACCGGCATCCAGCAGCGCGAGGTCCACCGGGATGTGCAGCGCCAGTTTGTCTTTCTGGCCCGGGGTGGGTGGCGTGGATTGCTCCAGCGTCAGTTGCAGGCACTGTTGCTGCGCGTCGTAGTGGGGCATGGCCCGGACCACCGGCGTGCCGGCCTGTTGGTACCACCACCGGAATTGGCCGAGGTCGAGGTGGTTGGCGTCTTCCATGGCGGCGACGAAATCATCGGTGGTGACGGCCTGGCCGTCGTGGCGCTCGAAGTAAAGATCGCAGCCCTTGCGAAAGCCGGCGGCGCCGATCAGAGTGCGCAGCATGCGTACCACTTCGGCGCCTTTATTGTAGACCGTGACCGTATAGAAATTGCTGATCTCCATGTACGCGTCGGGGCGCACCGGGTGGGCCATGGGGCTGGCGTCTTGGGCGAACTGATGGCCGCGCAGCACGTTGACATCGGCAATGCGCTTGACCGGCCGTGAATTCAGATCGGCGCTGAATTCCTGATCGCGAAACACCGTAAAGCCTTCCTTGAGACTCAGCTGAAACCAGTCGCGACAGGTCACGCGGTTGCCGGACCAGTTGTGGAAATACTCGTGACCGATAATGCTCTGGATGTTGTAGTAGTCCGCGTCGGTGGCGGTTTCGGGGCTGGCCAGGACGCAGGCCGAGTTGAAAATATTCAGCCCCTTATTCTCCATCGCCCCCATGTTGAAATCGTCCACGGCGACGATCATGAAAATATCCAGATCGTATTCGCGCCCGTAGGTCGCCTCGTCCCACGCCATGGCCTGTTTCAGCGAATCCAGGGCGTGCTGGCATTTAGCGCTGTTGCTCGGCTCGACATAGATTTTCAGCGTCACCTCGCGCCCCGAGCCGGTAATGAACCGATCCTGCTGGCAGTAGAGGCTGCCCGCCACCAGCGCAAACAAGTAGCTGGGTTTGGGAAAGGGGTCCTCCCAGGTGGCCCAGTGACGCCCGTCGTCAAGCTCGCCGCCGCCCACCGGGTTACCGTTGGACAGCAGTACCGGGCAGCTTTGCCTGTCGGCCACCAGCGTGGTGGTAAAACGCGCCATGACGTCCGGGCGATCGGGGAAATAGGTGATGCGGCGAAACCCCTCGGCTTCGCATTGCGTACAGAACATGCCGCCGGAGACATAGAGCCCTTCCAGCGCGGTATTTTTGTCCGGTGCGATACGGGTGTTTATCTCCACCAGCGCGCCATCGTCCGGCGCGGGCAATTCCAGGTGCTCGTCGTCGAGCCGGTAGCGGTCGTCGCTCAGCCGCTGCCCGTCCACAGACACGGAGACCAACTCCAGGTCCTGGCCGTCCAGTATCAGGGGCTGTCCGGCGACCGCCTGCGCGGGGTTATGTCTGACCCGCAGGCGGCTGGATACGCAGGTTTGTGAGGGGTCCAGCTCAACGCGCAACTCGACGGCTTCGATCAGGTAGAGCGGCGGCTGGTAGTCTTTCAGGTAAACCGTGCGCGGCGCGGAAGCGGCGGCGGAATCTCCGACAATGTCGGTCATACGACGAGGTCCAATGCAGTGAAATTCACAAGGCTACAGTGTAACAGGCCGTTCGGACATCCTGAACGGAATCGGTCGGCGAGGGTGCCCGCGGCGGCCCGTCAACGTCGAAGTATTGACGGTTCCGCGCTGGCCGCGCGTGCGTAATGTCGCGTATTTCCTTTTCCTCGCCGGCTCCCTATACTTTTGTACTAAACGTCCGTTTTGGCAGGTACGCCGGATGCTGATTCTATAAGAACGTCGGGGGCTCGATGGACGCCACGAATTCGCTTGAGGTAATCGACGCGCTCGCCGAGGCCGAGAGCGTGGACCGGCTGCACACGATCTGCGCGGGCGTTTGCCAGGAGCATGGCTTTGAGCGCTTCATTTACGGTGCGCGTATCCCGACCTCGTTCGTCAAACCCTATTTTATTTTTATCAGTGGCTATCCCAGAGAGTGGCGCGAGCATTATACCGCCAACAATTACATGGTTATTGACCCCACGGTTCAGTACTGCGCCCAGAACATAACGCCGATGGCCTGGGACGATGACATGCTTACCGGCGGCCGCGCGGAAATTCGCCGGTTTATGAGTGAAGCGCGCGATTTCGGCATCAACAGCGGCGTGAGTTTCCCGATCCATACTTCGCAGGGCGATTTTGCCATGCTCAGTTTCGCCAGCGGCAAAACCGGTCCGCAGTCCCGAACCTGTATCCAGCGTGTGCTGCCGCTGGGGCAATTGTTTACCGCCTACCTGCACGAAGCGGTACGGCGGGTGTTCGACGCCGATGTGGTGGCCCTGTCAAAAGTCGATCTGACCCAGCGCGAAAAAGAATGCCTGCTCTGGGCGACCGAAGGCAAGACGGCCTGGGAAACCTCGCAGATTCTGAGCATTGCGGAGCGCACGGTGACCTTCCATTTGCAAAATGTTCAGGGCAAGCTGGGTGTGAACAACCGTCAACAGGCGGTGGCCAGGGCGGTTTCTCTGGGGATCATCGAGCCGCAGTTCAATCAGTAGCGCCGACAGCCGCTGCCACGCTTCGCTGTACCTGTAATATCTGACAGTACGTTCTTTCGCCAATTAACGATTTACTGCTCCGTGTCTTTTGCATGGAGGAGTAAGTCATGAGCGAAATCATTTTGGCGGGTGGTGAGTTGCCGGGATTTGACGCGCTGACGCTGCGTGGCATGTTCGCTTTCAGGCACCGGGTGTTCTGCAACCGGCTTGGATGGGATGTGGATACACGGGATAATCTCGAGTTCGACCTGTTCGATACCATGAATCCCGTTTACATGCTGGCCAAGCGCCCCACCGGCGCCATCGAAGGCTGCTGGCGACTGATGCCGACGACCGGCGACTACATGCTCAAGGATACCTTTCCACAACTTCTGCAGAGCGAGTCGGCGCCGTGCGATTCCCGTATCTGGGAGCTTAGCCGGTTTGCCGTGGATGCCGATAGCGGCGAGGAGACGACGCATCAGGCACCGTTGAACAGCGTCACCATGGGCATGATCCGCAGCCTTTACGAGTTTGCCGTGGAGCGACGGTTGACCCAGTTCGTCACGGTCATCAGCGTCGCGCTTGAACGCCTGTTGAAGCGCACCGGCTTGCCGATCAGACGGCTGGGCGACGGCCGCGCGCAAAAAGTCGGCAGGGTGCTGACCGTGGCCTGCTGGGTCGATATAAACCACCAGTTCGCCGAGGTGGTTTATCCACACGGGCGCGATATTGTTCATCAGGCCGCTTGATCGATCCGGCATGAAGCAACAGCGTATTCTTGTACTCAGTCAACGACCACGCGCCGAGAGCGACTTGCCATTGGCTCCGCGCGGTGGTTGCCGGGTTACCTATTGCAGCGGTGACAGCCACGACATCAGTGCGGCCATCGAGCGGATTCAGCAACCTGTCGACTGGGTGCTGATCGACGGCGCGGGGATGGGTGGGGACGAAAAGGAATTTCTCCAGTCACTGCGTGCAATAGGCGTTCTATTTGCCGAGGGCGGCCGCCCCGCACCGTGCCGGGTGCAGTGGAATGCCAACGGCGTACTGGAGTTGTGTTGTGGCAGAAAAATTGCTGCTGGCGCGGGAGAAGGGGGTGGCTCCGTGACACCGGACGAGGCGCTCGACGCGTTTGTGTTTGAATATCACGCGCCCATGGAACGGACAGGCTGAGCCGATGGAGTTCAGGGAGAGCGCATTCTGGCAGGAGATAGAGTCTATCTTTACGCAACCGCCGCCGGAAGACAGCGCGCTGAACGTGCTGCGCAGAGGCGGGCGTCTGTGCAGCCTCGCTCAGTTGCGCGATCGTCTCGATACGGCGATGCGCCGCGCCGCGCGCAATCAGACCTATGCGGTGTTCGTCTTATTGCAGTTTACGCCACAACAGTACAGTGCCGGGGAAAACGGGGAGGAGGAAACGGGCGGATTTCTGTTGCATCGGCTGGCCAGTTGTATCCGTTGCGTTGACAGCTTGAGCAGTCTGGGAGAGGGGAGATTCGCCCTGCTGCTCGAGGATGTCAAAGAGTCATCGGCGGTGCCGGTGATGATGGAGAAATTGAATTCCACCCTGGCGGGTTGCTTCCGCCCGGAGCACGCCACGATGGCGAGTCTGCTGCCGACTATGGCCGCGAGTCTGCTGCCTGGGGATAGCAGGGCGGTCGCGCGGGTCTGGCTGGCTACCGAAGCGGCCCTCGAACAGACGCTGCTCGATAGCCGGGGGAGTTATCGGATCCTGCCGGAACGGATCGGGCGGGCGGCCATGCAGCGCTTAGAGTTGAGCCGGGATCTGCACCGGGCTTATCGAAACGATGAATTTGTGCTGCACTATCAGCCGGTCGTGGGGCTGGACGATGGCCGCGTACGGGCAGTCGAAGGACTCATGCGCTGGCGCCATCCGCAGCGCGGCTGCCTGCCTCCGGCGATGTTTCTGTCGCTGCTCGAAGAGAGCGGGCTGATTGTACCGGTAGGAGAACAGCTTCTCGTCCAGGCGTGCGCCAGCGCGCGCCGCTTGATCGACAGTGGCCAGGCCGGTTTGCGTAGCTGCATCAATATATCTTTCCGCCAGCTCGCCGACCCGGGGTTCATGCTCTCGGTGCTCGACGCGCTGTATGAAAGCAGCCTGGCTCCGGGCTGTTTGCAGTTGGAGTTTGCAGAATCCGTGCTGCTCAGGGACAGCGCTCTAACGCGGCGTGTGCTGTCCGAATTGAGCAAGCTCGGTATCAACCTGGCGGT
The DNA here is from genome assembly GCA_030148915.1 of Thiogranum sp. Taxonomy (GTDB): domain Bacteria; phylum Pseudomonadota; class Gammaproteobacteria; order DSM-19610; family DSM-19610; genus Thiogranum. Next base: position 18,450 of record JASBSN010000021.1, on the reverse strand, counting down.
GGATCGCTTCGGTTCGGGCGGGCTGCCGCTGGCCGAACTGGTGCGTCTGCCGATCGGCTTAATCAAACTCGACCCGGCGTTGGTCCGGCGTTTGCCCGAGGACGCCATGGCCCGGGGCCTGACTGCCGGCACGGCTGCGTTAGCCGGCCAGACCGGCAAGCGCCTGGCTGCGGTGGGTGTCGAACAGGCGGCGGAACGACAGCTGTTGCAGACGCTGGCGTGCTCCGAGGCGCAGGGTAGCTATTATGTCGAGCCGCTGGCGGAGTTCGGCCTCGGCGGCTATCTGACAGACTGAGATAAAAAAAATCCCCGCGGTTGCGGCCGCGGGGATCGGGGAGGGGCGGCGTGCGAGTTTCAGTCGTCGCCGCTGAAAGCGCCCAGCAATTGCAGCAAACTGAGAAACAGGTTGTAGATAGTGACGTACAGGGTGACCGTGGCCATGATGTAATTGGTTTCACCACCGTGCACCAGCTGGCTGGTCTGATAAAGGATAAGCCCCGACATCAACAGCACGAACATGGCCGCTACGGCGAGCGACAGCCCCGGCATACTGAAAAACATCGCCGCCAGACCGGCCAGGAACGCCACCAGAATGCCCACCATCAGGAAAGCACCCATGAAGCTGAAATCCTTGCGACTGGTCAGCGCGTAACCCGACAGCGAGAGAAAAATCAGGCCGGTGGCCCCGAGTGCGGTCATGACCAGCTGCGACCCGTTGGGCATGTGCAGGTAAAGGCTGATAATCGGTCCGAGTGTCAGACCCATAAAGCCCGTCAGGGCGAACACGAAGACCAGGCCCATGGCGCTGTTGCGGAATTTGCTGGTCAGGAACAGCAGACCAAAATAACCGACCATCGTCAGCAGCATGCCGGGATGGGGCAGGTTCATGGCCATCGAGACACCGGCGGTCAGCGCACTGAACAGGAGCGTCATCGATAAGAGAATATAGGTGTTCCGAATAACCTTGTTGACACCCAGTACGGCGGGACGGGTGCGGATAACAGTATCGGACAATCGATTCATGGTATGTCTTACCTCATTACAAACAGTGGTAGAAAGATTAACGCAAATTTAACACTTTGACGAGGGGATAGGGGGAAAAGTTCCCGTGGCTGTGAGTGCTCTTAGGCTTCCACTAAGTGGGCAAATTCGTTTATCCTTGCCCACTTATCGCCGGAGAGGTGGCTGAGCGGTTGAAAGCACCAGTCTTGAAAACTGGCGAGGATTCACGTCCTCCGTGGGTTCAAATCCCACCCTCTCCGCCATACACAGGGCACCGATAACCATCATGTTAAGAAAGCACGCCTGTCGTCAGGCCGGGCTTAGGGCGCGTTTAGGGTACCACTTTAATCTGGGAGGCGTGCCTAACCACCGAATTCACCAGCAATTAATGACTCATGTTGGGAATATGGCCTGGCCGCCGTTATCACTGACTGTTCGGGACGAACGGTCTTGTCAGCGGTTTTACTCAAACCACAAGGATCGAGGGTTATGAAGCAAAAGCAAATCAGAATTGTACTGGCGGATCACCAGGAACTGGTGCGCTGTGGGTTAAGGCGCCTGCTGGATGATGTTGCCGGCCTCTACGTCATCGGCGAGGCGGCCACCGGCGACGAGGTGGTGGCCCAGACACGTGATCTGAAGCCGGATGTGGTGGTGATGGACGCGCGTATTCCCGGCATCGGCGGCCTCGAAGTCACCCGGCGCATCGCGCGCGCCGTCCCCGTTACAGCCGTTGTCGTGGTCACGCGTCATGTCGACGACCCGCTGCAATCACAGTACCTGGAGGCGGGCGCTTCGGGCTGTCTCACCAAACATTGTACGATCGAAGAAATCGCCGATGCGGCGCGGGTGGTGGCGCGCGGCGAGCGTTACCTCAGCGCCGATATCGCCAGGCAGATGGCGCTATCGATGCTGCCCGGCAACGAGCAGTCGCCGTTTGACCGCCTCTCGGGTCGCGAAGTGCAGGTGTTGATGTTGGTCGCCCAGGGGCATACCGTGCACGCCATTTCCGAGCGCCTGTGCCTGAGTTCGAAAACGGTCAGCACTTACCGTTACCGCTTGTTTGACAAACTGGGTGTGGGCAACGATGTCGAGTTGACCCGCCTGGCCATCAGACACGGCGTGGTCGGCACCGCAATGGACGCCTAGGTCCATGAAAAGCAAATAAAAGGGTCCGCCCGACTGCTCAAGAAACCCCTCCATCGGCCGTTAGTCCAACACACTTACCTAGGCAACAGTTGTGGCTATGGCGGTTTCAGGATCCTTTGTCCATGCGGCGGACCGGCCGGTCGAGGTGTTGCTGGTCGACAGCCGACAGCTGGTGCGCACCGGTATCGAGCGGGTTTTGACCGACTCGGGGTATCTGGTGGTCTGTGCCAGTGTGGCCGGTTTCGCTGAGGCTATCCGGTGCGCGAGAATCCAGCTGCCGCAGCTGATGCTGGTCAATCTGCCCGGCGAGAGGGTGGACGTGCTCGATGGCGTGCGCAAGGTACAACGCCAGTTCAGCAATATGCGCGTGGTGATACTCACCGACCCCTCGGACCTGATTGTGCAGGAACGCCTGTTGCAATCCGGCGTCGCGGGTCTGCTCAACGGCAACTGTGCGCCGGAGGAGCTGTTTGTCGCCATCGACACGGTGATGGGTGGCCAACGCTATGTCAGTAAATCAGTGGCGCAGAAACTGGCGGAGCGGCGCATGCCCGGTCGAAGCGCAACCCCGTTTGACGGTCTCACCCACCGGGAGCTGCAAATTCTGCTGCTGGTCGCTGCGGGGCGCTCGGCGGCGGCCATGGCGCGCGAGCTCTGCCTGACCCGCAAGACCGTCAACAGTTACCGCAACCGCCTGCTCGACAAGCTGCAGGCCAACACCGACGTTGAGCTGATGCACCTGGCGATGCGCTACGGGCTGGTCAGCTTGCCCGGTTAATCATACCGCCGTGTTTGTGGCCAAATCATGAACCAGTTCAGCGATTTCGCTTTCGATGATGGTAATATCGGCGCACTGAAGCCATTGGGCGCCCTCCAGGACGGGGACACTGATGAACGACGCAGCACGCATTCGGGCGCCTGAACTGCCCACCAATCTGGACTGGTTCAACGTCCAGCGGCCCCTGACGCTCGCCGGCCAGCGCGGCAAGGTGGTGGTACTGGATTTCTGGACCTCGTGCTGTATCAACTGCATGCACGTGTTGCCCGATCTGCGCTATCTGGAAAACAAGTATCCGGATACACTCACGGTCATCGGTATCCATTCCCCCAAGTTCGAAAACGAACGCAATCCGGCGCAAGTACAAAAAGCGGTCAATCGTTACCATATCCGCCATCCGGTCGCCAACGACCCAAGTTTCCAGCTCTGGCGGGCCTACGGTATCAAGGCCTGGCCCTCGATCATTTTCATCGACGCCGAGGGTTATGTGGTCGGCGTGCTGCGCGGTGAAGGCCGGCGCAAGCAGCTCGATGAGTTGATCAGCCAGCACACCCAAGCGGCCGCGGCCAAGGGTGCCCTGGCCGGGGCGCCGGTGGCGCTGGCGTTACAACCCGAGGCCGCCGCCGCGCTGAGCTTCCCCGGTAAAGTGCTGGCTACGCGCAGCAGTCTGTATATCGCCGATAGCGGGCGCCACCGGGTCCTGGAAACCCAACACGACGGGCGCATCCGGCGCGTCTTCGGTAGCGGTGCGGCGGGCCTGCTCGACGGTCGGGAGACCGAGGCCATGTTCAATAACCCCCAGGGCCTGGTGGTTGTCGGCGATTTCCTCTACATCGCCGATACCGACAACCACGCCATTCGTCGCATCCACCTCAAATCAGGCGACGTTATGACGCTGGCGGGGACCGGCAACCAGGGCCGCTATGTCGCCGATCGTTTCCGCGATCCTCAGGAGGCCGAGTTGAACTCGCCCTGGGATCTGAGTTACTACGACGGCAATCTGTACATCGCCATGGCCGGTCAGCACCAGATCTGGCGCATGAACCTCAATCACCAGGCGATTGAACGCTATGCCGGATCCGGGCGCGAGGATATTGTCGACGGTCAGCTCGACAGCGCCGGTTTTGCCCAGCCCTCGGGACTCACGACCCTCGGTGACCGCCTGTTCGTCGCCGATGCCGAGACTTCCGCGGTGCGTGAAATCGAGATCAATCGCGGCGTTGTCAGCACCCTGGTGGGCAAGGGCTTGTTCGATTTCGGCGATCGCAGCGGTGTCGGGCGCGAAGCGCGGCTGCAGCACCCGCTGGGGATCGCCGTCGACGAAGAGCGTAACGCATTGTGGCTCGCCGATACCTATAATTCCAAAATCAAACGCATCGACGTGCGTACCAGCCAGGTCAGCACGTTCAAGATCGGCACCCAGTTGAACGAACCGGGCGGCCTGAGTCTGTACCGTAATACCTTATTCATCGCCGATACCAACCAGCATCGGATCGTGGCGCTGAATCTGCACTCGCGACATACCGAGATAGTCAATGTGCGCGAGCAGGGCTAAGGCCACCTTCGACCCGGACTGTAAGCGCTGCCACCGGTTGAGCGCTTTTCTTCAGCAGGTCTCGGCGGAGCATCCGGATTATCACGCCGCGCCGGTGCCCTCGTTCGGTGCGCGCAAAAGCCCGCTGCTGATCGTCGGCTTGGCCCCGGGGATGCATGGCGCCAACCGCACCGGTCGGCCTTTTACCGGGGACTACGCCGGCGTTCTGCTCTACCAGACGCTCTATGATTTTGGTTTCAGTAATCACCCGCTGGGGGAATCCGCGGACGACGGCCTGAGATTATCCGGCTGCAGAATCTGCAACGCGGTAAAATGCCTGCCACCGCAAAACAAGCCGGTTAGCGCCGAAATTCGCAACTGCAACGCTTTTTTGCAAGCCGAGCTGCGCGAGCTGCCGCCCTCGGCAGTGGTTCTGGCGCTGGGTAAAATCGCCCACGACGCGGTCTTGCGGGCGCACGCAAAACCCTTGTCGGCGCACCGGTTTGCGCATGCCGCGGAACATCGGCTCGAGGGTCACCTGCTGCTCGATTCCTATCACTGCAGCCGCTACAACACCCAGACCAGGCGCTTGACCACCGAGATGTTTCGCGCCGTTATCGGTCGCGCGCGGGAGCTGATCGACGCCGCGCCCTGATATAATGCCGGTCTATGGACACGGCAGCCCACAGCACGGAATTCAACCCCGGGGACTTTTTGCGCACCCTCACTTCGCGCCCGGGGGTCTATCGCATGCTCGACAGCGACGGCGGGATCCTCTACGTCGGTAAGGCGCGCAACCTGAAAAAACGCGTTTCGAGTTATTTTCGCCGCACCGGGCTGGCGCCGAAAACCCGCGCCCTGATGCAACAGATGGCCAGCGTCGAAATCACCCTGACGCATACCGAAGCCGAAGCGTTGATTCTGGAAAACACCCTGATCAAGAAGCATCGGCCGCGCTACAATGTGCTGTTGCGCGATGATAAAAGTTATCCGTTCATCTATCTGAGCAGCGAAGATAATTATCCGCGTCTGGCCACGCACCGCGGCGCCAAACGAAAAAAAGGCCGTTATTTCGGGCCCTATCCCAGCGCCGGCGCCGTGCGCGAAACCCTGCACCTGCTGCAGAAAACCTTCCGCGTGCGGCAGTGCGAGGACAGCTTCTTCGCCAACCGCAGCCGGCCTTGCCTGCAGTACCAGATCAAGCGCTGCACCGCGCCGTGTGTGGGTCTGATCAGCGATACCGACTATGCCGAAGACGTGCGCCATACACAGCTGTTTCTGGAGGGCAAGAGCAGCGTCTTGAACGATGAACTGGCCGCGCGCATGGAAGCGGCCGCCGCCAGCCTGGACTATGAAGATGCGGCCCGTTACCGCGACCAGATAGCCAGTGTCAGCCGCGTGCAGGAAACTCAATACGTGAGCGGCGAACACGGTGATCTGGATATACTCGCTTGTGTGCTGTCGGCGGGGGTGGCCTGCGTGCAGGTGTTTTTTGTTCGCCATGGCGTCAACCTCGGCAACAAACTGTTCTTTCCGCGCATCCCGGCTGACAGTGCAGCCGAAGACGTGCTGTCGGCGTTCGTCGCCCAGTACTACCTGGAACGCCCGGTGCCGGCGACGCTGCTCACCAGTCACGCCTTGCAGGACGCGGCACTGTTACAGCAAGTGCTGGGTGAGCGCGCCGGCCACAAGGTCACCCTGCGCCACGGCGTGCGCGGCGAAAAGGCCCGCTGGCTGGCGCTCGGTGTCGCCAATGCCGAACAGGCGCTGAGCGCGCGCCTGGGCAGTCAGGCCGGCATGCGCCAGCGCCTGCTGATGGTGCAGGAAGCCCTGCGACTGGAGGAAGTCCCGGAGCGCATGGAGTGTTTCGATATCAGCCACACGCAGGGTGAAGGGACGGTGGCCTCTTGTGTGGTGTTCGATCGCGAAGGACCGCGCAAATCGGATTACCGCCGTTTCAATATACGCGACATCGCCGCGGGCGATGATTACGCGGCGATGGAACAGGCGCTGCTGAGACGTTATACCCGGTTGAAGAAAGCCGAGGCGCGGCTGCCGGGCGTGTTGTTTATCGACGGCGGTAAAGGCCAGGTGAGCGTGGCCTGCCGGGTGCTCGAGGAGCTGCAGATCGAGGAGATTCTGGTGGTTGGGGTGTCCAAGGGTCCGGAGCGCCGCCCCGGCCTGGAGCTGCTGCACGTCCCGGCACAGAAGCGTACCCTGGAGCTCGATGGCGCTTCACCGGCGCTGCACCTGATTCAGCAGATTCGCGATGAGGCGCATCGCTTTGCCATTACCGGGCACCGCCAGCGGCGGGCGCGGGTGCGCCGGGAATCCGCGCTGGAGAGTATCCCCGGCATCGGGCCGCGCCGGCGCCAGAACCTGCTCAAACAGTTTGGCGGTCTGCAGGAAGTGGCGCGGGCCGGCGTGGAAGACCTGCGCAAGGTGCCGGGGGTCAGCCAGGCGCTGGCTCAACAGATCTATGATACCTTTCACGGCGACAACTGAGACCGTACCTGCATGCCTTGGACCATACCCAATATATTGACGGTGCTGAGAATCGCGCTGATTCCTGTGCTCATGCTGGTGTACTACCTGCCTTATCCGTGGGCCCACCTGCTGAGCACCGCGGTGTTCGGCCTGGCGGCGCTGACCGATTGGTTTGACGGCTATTTGGCGCGGCGCTTGGAACAGTCTTCCCCGTTCGGCGCCTTCCTCGATCCGGTCGCCGACAAACTGATCGTGGCGGTCGCCCTGATCATGTTGGTGCAGAGTAACCCCACGCCCTGGTTCGTGGTTCCCGCCGTGGTGATCGTCGGCCGTGAGATCGCCATCTCCGCGTTACGCGAATGGATGGCGGAAATCGGCAAACGCACCCAGGTAGCGGTATCGGTGATCGGCAAAATCAAGACCACGGCGCAGATGACAGCCCTCCTGTTGCTGCTTTATCGAGAGGATTTAGGGGTGCTGCCGACCCATGATACCGGCGTGGTACTGCTCTATATCGCCGCGGCGTTGACCCTTTGGTCGATGGTGATGTATCTGCGCGCCGCCTGGCCGGTGCTCTTCGCGCCGGAAAATTCCTGAATACTCAGGAGAGTATTGACAGCGCGCGTGACATCCCTACAATAGCCGGTCTCGAAAGTGCGGGAATAGCTCAGCTGGTAGAGCACAACCTTGCCAAGGTTGGGGTCGCGAGTTCGAATCTCGTTTCCCGCTCCAAATATGCCGACCCAGACGTATCACCTCGGTTTTTCGGCCGGGGTTTTTTCGCTTCTGGGGGTCTCCTTTTTGGCTGGGTGGCAGAGTGGCTATGCAGCGGATTGCAAATCCGTGTACCTCGGTTCGACTCCGGGCCCAGCCTCCATGTTTTGCGCCCGGGTGGCGAAATTGGTAGACGCAAGGGACTTAAAATCCCTCGGTGGCAACACCGTGCCGGTTCGATTCCGGCCCCGGGCACCATTATTGAAAATCAACCTTTTACAGCTTTAGGCCACTTTTCGATACTTTTTGCTTAAAAACAGCAACTTATTAAGATTTAGGTACTTTCTCCGGTCAGCGTTTTCCCTCTTTTTCCGACTTGTTGTATGATCCGTTTACGCCAAATTTACGCCATTGGCGTAAATCAAGGGGGTCATACATGGCGACATTCAGAAAGCGGAGCGGCGGTTGGCGAGTAGAGGTTTGCATTAAAGGCACGCGCACGTCGGCGACGTTCACCACCAAGCTAGAAGCCCAAGCCTGGGCCGCACAAGAAGAGACCAAGTTGCGGGAAGATTCGGCCGGGAAGGTGCCGAATAAGCCGTTCCGCGACCTGCTTGATCGTTACAGTCGCGAGGTCAGTTCGAACAAGCGTGGCGCTGTCCGGGAGCAGAATATGATCAACGTCATTCTGCGTGATCCCATCGCGGCTGTATCGTTGCGCATGCTCGCGCCGACGGATATCGCTGCCTGGCGCGACCGGCGCTTGAAGCAAGTCTCCGGCTCGACCGTGGAACGAGAGATGACGATTCTCTCGCACGCCTGTTCGGTAGCGCGGCGCGAGTGGGGATGGTTGCGCGTCAACCCGGTCAGCGATGTGAGGCGGCCACCGCCTACGGCGGCGCGTACCCGGCGGCCGGCCTCGGATGAGATCGAGAAACTACTGCATGCGCTGGGCTATTCGCGGGAAGCGCCACCGGACACAGCATCGGCGCGCGTCGGCGCGGCCTATCTCTTTGCGATCGAGACGGCGATGCGCGCGGGCGAGATCTGCAGCCTGGAATGGCAGCATGTCAATAAGCGGCATGTACATTTGCCGAAGACGAAGAATGGCTATGCGCGGGACGTGCCATTGTCGGCCGAGGCGCGTCGTATCATCGAACAGCTACGATCCCTGACCGGCGAAGAGGACACCGTGTTCTGTGTAGCGACGGCCAGTCTGGATGCGCTGTTCCGCAAAGCGAAAGCACGCGCACTCATTGAAGATCTGCATTTCCACGATACGCGTCGCGAGGCGTTGACGCGGATGGCGAAGATTTTTGATGTGATGGAGCTGGCCCGGATCAGCGGGCACCGTGATCTTCGGGTGTTGCAGAACGTTTACTACGCGCCGTCGGTGAAAGACCTGTCCGACAAGCTTGACTAGGCGACTCGATTCTCCTGGTGTTTCTCAGTCCAGGCGATCACTTCCTTTGCTTTCCATAAGGGCTGCCCACGGCGTTTACTGCCGGCGACCGGCAGCCTGATGGCCTGAGGAAATCCGGGGAGGGCGGTGATGCGGTCACGAACGACTGCTTCGGAGCGTTTCAAATATGCGGCAATTTCTTTCACAGACCATAAGTCCACTGTAATCGGGATGCGTGGGGATAGGTTGTTGATCGCATCCAAAAGCATTTCGATCTGATTCATACTTGTGCCATGGCTTCATCGTTTTCGATGCAGTGATTGTATTGGCCTGGCCGCAAGGGAATTAGCTCGAAACCCCGCATTCAGCAGCGACCTTTCCGCATATTTGCCCCCGTACGCCATCATTCCAACCGACCTAGTTCACAATTGAGGGGCATACCGCCCGCAAGGTGACGAATCAAGAATGAAAGCGGTTCTACTGGGACGTGCTTTCGGAGACGTTCATTTCTGTCCAGACCACTAACATCCGCAGGGAAGAAGTTCATGAAGGAGAAAGTGGTGAAAATCGAACTGTCCAGCGTGAACCAGCAGAATTTGAGCCATGTTCGGGACATCGCATGTAAAGACCCCACTATCGCGTCACTTCTCCTGGGAATGTCTCCCGAACTGGCTGACCTATATAGTGCCGCCAATGGCTATCCCAGACTCTAGCGCCATGCAGGAACCGAACAAACGTGACGCGGCCACGATGGTCATGTTGGATGTGCGTCGTATCAAGCCCTATGAACGCAATCCGCGGCGCAGTGAGAATCCGGAATACGACCGCATCAAGGCCTCCATCCGTGCCGGTGGCATGGACCAGCACTTGGTGGTTACGTGTCGACCCGGCGAAACCGACTACGTCGTCGGCGCCGGCGGCAACACGCGATTGCACATCCTGCAGGCGTTGTACCAGGAAACGGGCGACGAGCGATTCCAGTGGGTTGATTGCCTGTTCAAACCGTGGCGTGAAGAGTCGGATGTGCTGCTGGCACATTTAAGGGAAAACGATCTGCGCGGCGGACTGAGTTTCATCGATAAGGCCCAGGCCGTTTTCGAGGCCAAGGAACTCCTGGAAGAGGAGATGGGCATCGATGATCTTTCACAGCGCCGTCTCGAAACGATACTCCGAGACAGCGGCTATAGCTTGAGCCACGGACTGATCTCTCAGATGGGCTATGCGGTTCACACCTTGCTCCCGGTGATTCCCAAGGCGCTGAAGTCGGGTCTTGGTCGGCCGCAAGTGGAGCGGCTCCGTGCGCTGGACAGAGCGGCGCGCGCCCTCTGGAAAAAGCGCAAGCTGGGTGATGACGCATCCTTCGATGCGGTGTTCACCGCCTTATGTGAACGATACGACAGTCCCGAGTGGGATCTCGAACTGTTGCGCAATGCCATTGAGATTGAGATTGCAGAAGAACTCGAGGTGAGCATCCAGGCCATTCGCGTCGAACTGGACGCGCAGCTGTCAGGACGTGAGATCGAAACCCCGATTCCTGATGATAACCATGGCGCTGATACACCAGAAGAAAGAGCGCCTTCTCCTAAAGCCATTACGACAAAAGCAAAAAGTGCTGCCAAGGACAAGAGACCTGGTGACTCACACGGTAACAACACGGATACGGTATCCAAGGGTGAAGCGTTTCCGCCGCAACGCCCCTCGCTTGTCATCCCGCCCGATGCATCGGAGCAACACTCAGAGGAGCCGCCGGATACCCTGAGGGAGTCGGAGGCGGATTCTAGCGAGAGTGCCATCACGCTCAGCCAACCCCGTGCCACGGACCTTAAATCATTGCGTGCCCGGGCATGGACGCTGGCCGCGCGTCTTGCGCAACGCAATGGGATAGGCGACCTCGTTGTGCCACTCTCCGGCAAAGGACTCGGATTCATTCTCCGCGACGTACCGGATTCCTCGTTGGCCGATCAGTTGGACGCCGACACGCTCGGCCAGGTCTCTATGTTGTGGTGGCACCTGGCGGCTTGTGCGGAGATGACCGTGGCACCACTGGATGCCGTCATCGCCACTTTGTCCGACGACTCGATCCTGCGCCAGGCGCTCGAGAACCAGGATGCCGGCCTGCTCTTCAACAGCGTCTGGACGCTGGACCCGGGGCATACCGGCTATCGGCTGTGGCGTCAGCTCGGCGACCAGGACTGGCAGGATCTTCTCAACCTGATGGATACCTACCGTCGCATTCACCGTGCAGCGCAGGCCGCGCAGGTCCGGCTCTGGGAATAGGCGCGATGGACGGGACCAAGGAATCCGATTTGACCACGGCCGTGCTGATGTACGCGATCCGTTGCCTGGCCGAAGGGGATCAAGCCGCACTGCGCAACATGAACTTCGGCCCGCGCGAAATCGAGGCGTTGCGCGAGATGAACCTGGCCGATCTCTACCGCGTCGAGTCCTTGCGCGCCCATTGCCTGGACATCGTTCTCAATCGGGACGTGTACTGGCCCATGATCGAGCATATGCGCCGGCAGCGCGAATCCGAGGAACTGCAACAAGTGCTCATCGCCGCCGACGCGCCGTTGGAGATGATGCAAACGCTCTTTGGCTTGGGTTCCCGCGAATACACGCGCCTGCGCCGTATACTCACCGTCGATCCCTCGGTCGGCCGGCCGGCGGAACCCGATGAAGCGAGCACGCACAAGCTCTGGAATGCCTGGGTGCAACGGGCGGACCGCGAAGACGACGGTCCGCTCATGCCGGACGAATATCTTGCCATCCACCGTGAAACCGGCGTCTCGATGCGGGCCATATGGAACTTGACGCAACGCTGGAATCAATACGGTGATCTAACGGGCCGGAGCAATCACGACCCTGCGGAGCGAGCGTGTTCGGATGGGTGAGGGTTCTCGCGGACTCCGACCCGAGACCCACGCACTGGATGCACTTATACAGGCGACTATCGAGCGTGCACAACAGGATTCGGGTAGCACGCACACTGATACCATGCTGTTCATGGGGAACCGGCATCAGGCGTTTCCCACGCTGGTGGTGCAAGATCCCGTGCTCGAACCCGTGGACAAGCTGGTGTGGATGGTCATCATGCTGCAGGCCCAGGTGACCGGCGGCAGCACAGCCTTTCCCAGTTACGAGTATCTCGCCAGGAAAACCAACGTTTCCTCCACGTCGACTATCTCCCGGGCGGTCGCCATCCTGCGCGCCACCCGTTGGCTGACCTTGTGTGCGCGGCTGCGGGAGGCGAGTGGTCGCTTTCGTGGCAACGTCTATGCGCTGCACGACGAACCCCTGCCGTTGGTAGATGCTCTGCATCTGGACCCGGACTATATGAAGTTTCTGCAGCAGTCGCTCGGGCATCATCATGCCCGCGTGCGCCTGGTCGCCCAGGGGGTGTTGGATACCATCGACGAGGACATCCAGGAGGGGATCGATATCTGCGCTCAAGGCCATCCGCTCGAACGTCGCCTGCAGGCGGCGGAGGCGATCCAGCAGGATTCACCGCGGCGCTATTTCGCATTCAGCGCAACGGTGATGACACGTCTGCGCAACGTGGTCGGGGAAGGCGGCGCGGATCACCGGGACCAAAATTCAAAGATGGATGGAACAGGGCTCCAAATTTCGAACCCACAAAATTCAAAGTCGGGTAGTTGTAGTAGTTATATATGTAAAACTACTACTACAGAACACGTTGAAGATATTAAAATTAGCGGCCACGCAGAGGGGAAATCGTCCCTAATCTACCCCAAGCGACTCTCAGACAACCAGCGCGAACTGGCGGATCGTTATTTGAAATCCGTACCCGCAGCTGTACGCCAGCCCATCCTCGATGAGCTCGAAGGCAGGTTTCGTTCGGAACAGAAGGGCATGAAGCCGGTGTACGATGAAATGCGCTTCCTACATTTCCTCTGTCGCGCCTCAAACAAGGGCGAGTTCGTGCCAAACCTCGGCATCAAGGTGCGCGACGAACGCATCGAGCGGGAGAAGGTGCGCTTGAGGTCCCTGAAGCAAAAGGAACAAAGCCTGGTGGAAGCGAAACGTCGCGAAAGCTCCAACGCCTCAGGTCAACAACAGCTCTCTGAGCTACGCAAATCGCTCAACCTGCCGGTGCGTCCACGGACCGACGACGATTCGGTTTGACGCATCATCGGGACCACGTGGTTACAGTGTAACCACTCTCAGCATTCTCTCCCCGATCATCGTTTCTCGGTGTCAACCGCGTCGAACCGTGCAGGAATAAATCCTTGTCGGTCGGCACTCGCCATGGATTGATGGGAGACTCATTCACCTGGATGAGGGATATGCCACATGAGTTTCGGAAAGTCAGAGCCACGACAGCGAGCCGAGCACAATCCGGAAGAAGCGAGCGTCGATGCCGGGCCGGGAGCGCTGCGCGGGCAGGTATGGCTGACAGTCCAGACGCGTCAGGCACAACGGCTGATCCGGGGGCGCAACGGCAACGCTGACAAACCGACGATCATCGGGCTGGTGGGATTCGCCGATCGGCTGCGTGTGATCTGGCAAGCGGCACGCAATGACGATCCCTATGCCGATTGGTGGTTAGTCAAGGTGGACGAGGCACTCGAACGGGCGCGAAACCTGGTCCAGAAAGAACAGGGGGTGTTGGACGCGCAGCTCGAACAGCTCACTGCCCTGGAAGTGGCCGTGGCGGAGTCGATGAAGCCGTTCCGGATCGCGCTCCAGTTCGCCAATCCCTACGCCTACCGAGGCGCTCAGTTGATCGCCGAGTACGACAAGTTTGTGCGCACGTTGTTGACCGGCCACCATGTGGGACTGCTGAGTGGTGTAGCGATGGAGGGATTGCTCAATGCGTGTGCGCGCAAAATCCGTGGCGCGTTCGCGGTGCCGCAAGGTTATCACTTCCTCAACGTCGATCGATCGGCACTTCAGCAAGGCACCGCCAACGCGAGTCGCGCCCGCCAGGTCATGGGCGAAGTCCCGGAAGATGTCATGAACGGAGCACATCAGGCACCGCTGGCACCCCGCAAAGTCCGGTTCCCCGAAGAGGCGGCCAAGCATCTCCGTCTCAAGCCCGGTGATTCCACACCAAGAGCGGATAGTGCCACGCCGGGAAACGACCTCGTCGGGAGCATGTAGTTTCCTCTGGTATGCAACGCCTTGCCCGCCATACTCCAGCGACGACACGGTCAATGCCGGTAGGGCCGAAGCCGTATGGCTAAGTCGACAGAAGGCAAACGCATCAACCTGCAGCTCGACCCGCGGGTGGCGTTCGAGGCGCTGATCCTGAACCGACTGGAGCGTATTCCGGAAACTCGGCGTCAGGAGTGGTTGCGCGGGCTCCTGGTCCAGGGCTTTCGCCAGGAATGCCAATCGCTGCGGGTAGTGCAGGATGAGGTTGATCTACAACCGATGAGACCACCACAAGGCGTGTCGACGAGGCAACCGCGAACCGCGTTTGCCGCCTGGTTGGCACAACCTGTGGCTTCGCCGGACACGGCGACCAAGATGACACCGGTGGCGGTCGAAGCGAACACCGCGGCGGGGCAGGGTAAGCGCTTCGCCGGTTTAAGAAAAGTGATCGGCTGATGCTGGTTGCATAAGAGACGAGACAAGAACGGAGGAGAAATGATGACCGAATCCAATACGGTGTCGCCCATCCAAGTGGGACTCGATGACGGCTATGCCTTTACCAAGGTGGCCTTGCCGGATGGCAGGCTGATTGCCATTCCCTCACGGGCCAGGGTCGGCAAGTCCGGCGTCACCTGGATCCACGATGGTCGGCAGCGCATCTTCGAGTACGAAACCGAAGGGGCGGTCTATTCGGTGGGCGCCGTCGACGGTGCGCCGACGCATTTCGAGGGCTACCCGACTTCGGGCCTGAACCGTGTCATCGTCCAACATGCCCTCCAGGAAGCCGGTATGGCGGGCCGCTCCATTCACGCGATCTCTGGGCTCCCCGTCAGCGCGTTTTACAGGAAGAACGGCGAACAGCGTCGCGACACCATCGAGAAAAAGCGCCTCAGCCTGAAGCAAGCGGTGCACCCGAAGGCTGAGCGGCTGCCGGCCGCCATTGCGTTCCACGAGGTGATCCCGGAGGCGCTGGCCGCATGGTACGACTACGTCATCGTCACCAAGGAGAAGGATGCCATCCTCGACAAAGAACGCTTGTCGGTGCCGATCGCCATCGTGGACATCGGCGGGCGCACCACGGACTACGTGGTCGTGAAGGACCAGGGCGTGATTCACGCCTCATCGGGTTCGCTGCAGGGCGGCATGTTGGACGTGAAACAGCACGTGGCCAACGGTATCCAGGAACGCTTCGATCTCGAGAACGTGGGTGAACAGCTCGTGTCACACGCCGTCGAACGCGGTGTCGTGCGCCTGCACGGGAAGGATCACGATGTCACCGAACTGGTGGACATCGCCAAGCGTGAGCTGGTGGAACGACTCTATGCCGAGACCCGCCGGCAACTCGGCCTGGGCATCGAGCTGGACCGGGTGCTGTTCGTCGGTGGCGGCACTGTCGCACTGGCGGAGCATATCGCCGACTGGTTCCCCAATCAGGCGATCGCCGAACATCCGGCCTTCGCCAACGCGCGCGGGATGCTGAAGTATCTGCAATACGTCTGCGAAGAGTCGGACGTGGCCTGACAGGTTTTATACGTGGTCACTGCGGTCTCAGTGACAAACAAGGCGCCTTAGGACCGTGCAACAGGCGCCGTGGCGAAAGCCTCGGTCCCGCTTCAAGGAAACGTCATCGTTTCCGTCATCCACCAACCCTGCCGGGGAAGCCTTCCCGTCAGGGGCGCGCTTGCTCCGGACGAAATCAACCCGAAGGAGTAAGCGCTATGTCCAACAACGAAAGTACCAAGTATTTCGATCTTCACACCAACGGCATCGGTTATCTCCACCGTGTCTGGGAGGTGACGCCGGAAGAGGGTACACCTTTTCTGAGTGTCACCATCGCAGCCCTTCGCGGCAGTGTCGACAACGTCCAGTACACGCATTTCGAGTGTCCCGTGTCCGGCAAGAAGGCGCAGGAAATAGTGCGCCAGCTCAAGTCGGCCGTGGAGGGCAAGTTGAAGGTGCTCATCGGATTCACGCTCAGTGATCTGTATGCGGAACCCTTCACCTTCAAGAACGGCGACAAGGCTGGCGAGACTGGTGTCAGTCTGAAGGCCCGGTTGCTTCGCGTGTCATGGGCCAAGGTCGACGGCCAGTCGTTCTTCACGGAGCAAGAAAGCGCTGCGTAAATTCACATCCGGTCGGATAACGCTGTTATCCGACCACCTTCCAACCCAACGGGGAATCATTCCCCCGCGGGACTGGTCTCCCCGTCCATGCGAGGAGATCACTCATGAACGATACGGAAGACCGGTTCACCGGTCTGAAACCGTCGGAGCTCAACGACGCGGAGAGGCAATCAGTGGTGACGTTGGCGATGAAGCTGTTGTCGATCAAACACCGCGCCGGGAAGACCTTGAGCAGTCCGGCCGAGACGCGAGATTTCCTGCGTCTGCGCCTGGCCGAGTACCGCAACGAGGTATTCGGATGTCTGTTCCTGGATAACCGGCATCGGATCATCGCTGTGCGCGAGTTGTTTCAAGGCACGATCGATGGTGCCTCGGTCCATCCGCGTGTCGTCGTGCAACACGCCCTGGAGGTGAATGCGGCCGCCATGGTCTTTTTCCACAATCACCCCTCCGGAGTCGCGGAGCCCAGCCGTGCGGACGAAATGCTCACCCGTCGGCTGAAAGAGGCGCTTGCACTGGTCGATGTGCGCGTGCTCGACCACTTCGTGGTGTCGGCGGATGAGAGCGTGTCGTTCGCTGAACGGGGCTTGCTCTGACAGCCGTTGCTGTTTTTCACAAACCCAGCCGGGAAAGCTTGCTCTTTCCCGGTTGGGAAGGAGGTGCGACCCGGTGTCGATTCCAAATAGGAGGAACACCATGTCCAGCTCTTCAAATGATCGCAGCGCCGAATCGTTTTTCGGTGAGGTTATCTCCGCCTATACCCGCGCCCAGGCCATCGAAGATGGTGTGCTGATCGACGCAGGTAGCATGGCACAGGAGGCCGGATTCAAATGGCCGGTGGCCGTGACTTCCGCTGCTTGGGCCGATTGCGTGGCCTGGTCAGAGGACGACAGCGACAAGCAAGTCCATCAAGACCAGTCAGGCCGCTTGTGGGACGTGCTCTTCATGGCGTCCCACGCGATCCGGACCCGCTCGGGTTTCGGCGACCGGTTGCTGTTCGAGCTCTACCGGGTACCTCGCGACAGGCGGTCGACAAAGGCGGAGCGGACGACGTTGAAACTGATCGTCGGCCCGGGTGATCAAGGTGAACCCGTGATTACCATCCTCTTGCCTCATGAGGACTGAAAAGCGTTTCAACAGCGCAATTTCAATTCAATCGGGTCTATGACTCGAGTTCACAACCAACCCCATCGGGGAGATCTTCTCCCTGATGGGGGATGGTCTCTCCAACGGATCGAACATACGGAGAACCATCATGAGATACATCATTCAATACACCTTGCCCTACGAACACAGGGTTATGGTCGGCATCGAGGCCGAAAGCCGGGAAGCCGCCATCGCCAAGGCCGGTGAGTTGTTCGACCAGGGCGATATCTGGCAAGACTCGGCGGAAGTTCCGCTGCTCTACGATGACTTCGAGGAAAAGGGTGATGCCGGTGTTCCGCTCGAGTTTACCGTAGAGGACGAGGTATGCGGTGACTGGCCGGAACCCGATGCGAGTGTCAAAGCGATTCGCCGCCGGGATGTGGCTTTTCAAGTTGTCCGTCTGCTGATCGAGGCCTACCGCCGCGGTGAAGAGCGGGGCGGGAGCATCGACTGGGAGGACCTGGATCGCGCCTACCAGGCGGCGCTTCAGGCGTCTGGAGCAGGTCTGGAGACGGATCGTCCCGAGTCGAGTCCGCGCTGCTCGCGACTTGCCGTCGTCATGGAAGGCGGCATCGTGCAAGCGGTGATTGCCGATCGGCCGGCGGCCTCGCCCGCGGTCGCCGTCGTCGATTACGATATCGAGGGGCAGGCGCCGGAGGATCTGTGTGACATCACGCAATCCGACGGCAGCCACTCGAAAGCGTATGTCGTCGAACCATCGGTAGAACCGGCCCGCATCGATCTGGATGAGGTATTCCGGCCCATCGACGCGTAGTCACTTTCGCGCCCCGCCTCGTGCGGGGCGAATCTTCTCGATTCCAGAATTCTTTTGTAAAAACAATAGGAAATGGGTGTACAGCCCGATAGCAGCCCTGCATATCACTTTACTTTTGAAAGAAAAACGTATATATATTTCTTTCACAAGATATGGGCAAGCACATCGACAGCACTGACAGCAAGATCCTCCGGCGGATTCAGTCCCGCAAGCGGGGCTGGGTCT
>JASBSN010000080.1 GCA_030148915.1 Thiogranum sp. | reverse complement strand
CTCAGTCGAACTCCTCGACCAGCAACCCGATGCCCGCCTGCTCAAGATAACCCTGTTCGCGCTTGAGATCGGCCACCGTCAGCGGATTGTCGTGCAACCAGGCCGCGGGAAAGCGGATGCTCGCCTTGTTGCGTTCGGCGTGGAGCTGGAACGCCGGCAGCGGATCGGCGCTGCGGTTCCTGTTCAGCAGCACGGCGAGACGCAGGAGCACGGCCAGCCGCAGCGCCTTTCGCCGCCAGCCGGAGGGCAGGCGCAGCCGCGGGCTGGTCGTCAGCTGCCGGCGCTGGTTGGAGATGAGGTAGGCGAGCATGGCCTGCTCGGCCCGGGGAAAACCCGGCATGTCGGCATTGGCCGCGATGTAGGCGCCGTGCCGCTGGTAGCCGTCATGCGAGATGTCGAGCCCGATCTCGTGCAGCTGCGCGGCCCAGGCCAGCGCGTTGGCGGCCAGTTCGGATCCCAGCTCCCAGGAGTCCCGGCACTGCACCAGGAGGCGCGCGGCGGTGTCCCGCACGCGCATCGCCTGGTCTTCGTCCACGTGGTAGCGGCGGGCCATGGCCTGCAAGGTTCGCTCGCGCGCGTCCTCGTGCCGCAGCCGGCCGACCTGCTCGTACAACAGGCCCTCGCGCAGGGCACCGGTCGACACCTGCAGGCGGCCGACCTGCAGCACGCCCAGCAGCTCGACGAGAATCGCGAGCCCGCCCGGCCACACCTGCGCGCGCCGTTCCGACAGCCCGTCCAGTTGCAGCGCATCGATTCGTTCGAGGCCGATCACCTTGTCAATCAATGCCTCGACCGCCCCGACCGTCAGGCCGTCGCTTTCGGTGACCCCGGTCCCGCGCGCCACGCGCTCGGTCGCGAGAATCGTGCCCGAGGTGCCAACCGCCTGCAGGTCCGGGAGGTTCCTGAAAAACGCCTTGACCGGACGCAACTCGAGTCGCGCCGCGAGCCGGGCAGCGTCGAAGGCATCGCGGGTGATTGTCCCGCCCGTGAAGTAGCGTTCGGTCATCGCGACACAGCCGAGAGGCAGGCTTTCCAGCGCCCGCGTTTCCGGCCACTTGCCGACGATCAGCTCGGTGCTGCCACCGCCGATGTCGAGCACGAGCCGGTGCCCGGCGTGTGGCGGCATGCTGTGCAATACGCCATTGTAGATGAGGCGCGCTTCCTCGATGCCGGAGATGACCTCGATCGGGTGCCCGAGTGCTTCTTCAGCCCGCGACTGGAACTCGCCGGCGTCGCGCGCGCGCCGCAAGGTGCTCGTACCCGCCGCGCGCACTTTCGAGGCATGCATGTCGCGCAGACGCTCGCCGAACCGGGACAGGCAGTCGAGTGCCCGTTGCCGTGCCGCGGCACCCAGCTTGCCGTTGATTTCCAGTCCTTCGGACAGGCGCACGGTCTCGCGCAGCCTGTCGATGATCATCAACTGGCCGTGCCGCAGTTCGGCAACGATCATGTGAAAGCTGTTGGAGCCCAGATCGATGGCGGCCAGCGGGCGAGAGTCGTTTGTCTGGCTCAAGGGGCGCTGCGCGTTGAGGGATTGACGGCATTGTTTCCGATACACCCGGCAGGTGCAACCGAAAAATGCCGGCGCTCGTCGGCAAGGAGCGCGATTACTCTTCGATCAATTGCTGGCTGACACCCGACGCCCACTGCAGGGCTTCGAGAAAACAATCGCGTATCTTGTGGGAGCCGAGCTGATTGCAGCCGAGGTTGTCCCATTGGCCGCGCTCATAAGCAAGCACGCAATCGAGAATTTCGCCGTGCAGGCCCCGGCGGTGCAACAGGGCATCGGCAATGTGATCGGCCAGCGGCAATTGGGTGAGTATTTCTTCCATGCTGTTGTCCATCAGCGCGTCAAGCGCGGAGAACAGGCCGACGCAGAAGAACGTTTCCGGTTGCTCGGCGCGTATGGCCTTGGCCAGGCTTTCGGCCATTTTTGCGCGCACCATCGCCGTGACCACCAACTCGGCGGGTTTATTGTCCACCTGGGACATGGCCAGCAGCGTGGTCCAGCACCTGATAGTCTGCAGACCGAGGATCACCACGGCCTGGTGAATCGATTCGATTTTACGGCTCAGCGCCAGCGAGGCCGAATTGACGTAGCGCAGAATGCGATAGCTGAACGCTACGTCCTGAGAGATCAGCGTTTCGAGCTCTTCGGGGCTTATGCCGGGGTTTTGCAGGCGGCTCAGCAGCCTGAGGATGCTCAGCCGGTTGTTCGGCAGGCGCTGTCCACGAATGATTTTCGGCTGAGCGAAGAAATACCCCTGGAAGTAATCAAAACCCAACGACTGACAGAAATCGAAGTCACTCTGGGTCTCGACTTTTTCCGCCAGCAGTCGCAACGGATAGTGACGCAACTGCCGCACATGCTCGCGAACGCCGTCACGGTCGAGTTTTGTCAGATCGATTTTAACGATATGCGCCAGGTCCACCAGCGGTTGCAGTGATTCATGATAGATAAAATCGTCCAGAGCGATGGTGTAATTCAGATCGGCCAGACGCTTGACCCCCGCAATCACTTCCTCGTCCGCATCGATGTCTTCGAGCAACTCCAGCACGACGCGGTTGCGGGGCAGTGAAATGGTGTGCTCGCCGACAAAGAAAGCGCGTGTCAGATTAATGAACGCAAGGTGCTTGCCGACAATATTATCCAGGCCGATTTCCAGAAAGGTGTTGACGATGACATCGGTAGTGGCTTGATCCCCATCGACAAATTCAGCCCGGTTGTCGGCTGCCGCCCGGAATAGCAGCTCATAGGCGAAAACCCTCAACTCCCGGTCGTAGATAGGCTGACGACCGATAAAAATGTCATTCATGGTAAACCGCTGGAAAATATTTTTGTCGTCAGGATTCTATCAGTTACAGCGCTTTAAGGGCAGGTTTGCCGGCGCAGAAAAGACCACGGAGAGAGGCTTTTCCACGCCGTATGGTAGAATACGAGGGCATATTTGCGTATCGAGGTGAAGATGTCCACGCTGCTTTCAGAGTATTCCTGGTATTCCGGTTTCATCCAATTGCCGTGGTGGGGCTGGCTGTTGACCGCGCTGGCGCTGACCCATATTACGATTATCGCCGTTACCGTTTTCCTCCATCGCCATCAGGCGCACCGGGCGCTGGATCTGCATCCTGCGGTCAGCCATTTTTTTCGTTTCTGGTTGTGGCTGACCACCGGTATGGTGACCCGGGAATGGGTGGCAATTCACCGTAAACACCACGCCAGGTGCGAAACGCCCGAGGACCCGCACAGCCCGCAGACCCGGGGGATTTCCACCGTATTGTGGCGGGGCGCCGAGCTCTATCGCGCCGAGGCCGAAAACCGGGAGACGCTGGACAGTTACGGCCACAACACTCCCGACGACCGGCTGGAGCGGCACCTCTACAGTGCCCACCCGATACTGGGGGTGTCAATCCTGCTGATAATCGATTTTACGCTGTTTGGATTTGCCGGGTTGGCGCTGTGGGGCGTGCAGATGTTATGGATTCCGGTATGGGCGGCCGGGGTGATCAACGGCGTTGGCCACTGGTGGGGGTATCGGAACTTCGAAACCCCGGATGCCTCGCGCAACATCGCCTGGCTGGGACTGCTGGTCGGCGGCGAAGAGCTGCATAACAATCACCATGCGTTTGCCAGTTCGGCCAAGTTTTCCAACCGTCGCTGGGAATTCGACCTGGGGTGGGGGTACATCCGTGTGCTTCAGGCGCTGGGTCTGGCGCGCGTCAAAAAGCTTGCGCCGAGGGCGCATATCATCAACGACAAGGAGCGGGTGGATATGGATACGCTGCGCGCGGTGATTGCCAATCGGCTGAATGTCATGTCGAATTACGCCCGTGAAGTGGTGCTGCCGGTGGTGCGCCAGGAATACCGGTGTCGCAACGGCGCCTGCCGCCGGCGCCTGCGCCATGCACGCCGGTTATTGGTGCGCAACCCGGCGATTATGGATGCCCGCAGTCGTGGTCTCCTGGAGGGCGTGCTGGAGCGTTTCGCCAACCTGCGCACCGTTTATCAGTACCGCGAGCGGCTCCAGGGTATCTGGAACCGCTCGGCCTCGAGTCACGAGCATCTCTTGCAGGCCCTGCAGGAATGGTGTCAGCAGGCCGAGGCCACCGGGGTGCACGCTTTGCAGCAGTTCGCGCGGCGCTTGAAGGGTTACAGTCTGCAGCCGGCCTGAGCCTCTGCCTACAGCAACAAAAAAAGCCCGGCGACGCCGGGCTTTTTTTAGGCCAAGGCAGCAGGGATTACTTGATTTTGCTTTCCTTGTACGTCACATGCTTACGAACCACCGGATCGAATTTCTTCATCTCCAGTTTGTCGGGCGTGGTGCGCTTGTTCTTGGTAGTGGTATAGAAATGCCCGGTGCCGGCGCTGGATACCATTTTGATCTTGTCACGCATGGGAGCTCCTAGAGTTTTTCGCCGCGGGCGCGCATGTCGGCCAATACGGACTCAATGCCCTGTTTGTCGATAATGCGCATGCCTTTGGAGGAAACACGCAGCTTGACCCAGCGTTTCTCGCCCTCCACCCAAAAGCGGTGTGAATGCAGGTTCGGCAGAAACCGGCGGCGGGTTTTGTTATGCGCATGGGAAACGTTATTACCCGTAATCGGGCGCTTGCCGGTCACCTGGCACACTTTGGACATGGTCAGATCCTCAAAAATTCAGTCACGGCCCGCATCGAGCGGGCAACGGGAACCGCGCTTTATACCAGAGCGAACTGCCGCAGGCAAGACCGTCGTCGGTGGGCGGGGCTCGGCGGGCGGCTTTCAGGCTTCCCTATCTCACTGACTATTAAAAGGTTTTTGGTAACCGCTGTGTTCGTCGGTAACCGCTCACAGCCAGCCGCGCTCGGCGAAGGACACCGAGGCGCGGTCGCCGACCACCAGATGGTCCAACACACGGATGTCCACCAGATCCAGGGCGTCGCGTAAGCGCCGGGTGATGCGCCGGTCGGCATCGCTCGGTTCGGCGACCCCGGATGGGTGGTTGTGTGCCAGCACCACGGCGGCGGCGTTATGCTCAAGGGCGCGCCGCACCACTTCACGAGGATGCACACTGGCGCCGTCGATGGTGCCGCGAAACAGTTCTTCATAACGGATCAGCCGGTGGCGCACATCGAGGAACAGGCACGCGAACACTTCATAGTCATAGTCGCGCAGGCGGGCCGACAGATACTCACGGGTCAGATCGGGATTAGTCAGTACGTCACCTCGGCGCAAGGCTTCTCCGAGGTGACGTTTAGCCAGCTCCAGCACCGCTTGTAGCTGTGCATACTTGGCCGGTCCCAGGCCGCGAGTGGCGAGCAGCCTGTGTTGGTCGGCCAGCATCAGCTGCCGCAGGCCGCCGAAATCGCGGATCAGTTGGCGCGCCAGTTCGACGGCATTCTGGCCGCGGCAGCCGCTGCGTAGAAAGATAGCCAGCAGTTCGGCGTCGGACAGCGCCCGGGGACCGGCCGACAAAAGCTTTTCCCGTGGACGCTCGGCCGCCGGCCAATGCGGAATCGACATACAGCACCTCCTTGTGCTCAGTGGCGGGGCGGTATCGCCCCGCATCGGCATGATGTAAGCGCCTGCGCTGACTGTAAAGCCTTTTCCGCCGCTTCCCGTGCGCGCAGCTTCTGGTACACTTCCAGACATGGAATTTCTTTCGGGAAAACACATCCTTGTCGGCGTTTGCGGGGGCGTCTCCGCGTACAAAAGCGCCGAGTTGGTGCGCGTGCTGCGGCGCGCCGGCGCACAGGTGCGCGTGGTCATGACGGCCAGCGCGGGCGAGTTTATCGGCGCCCGAACGCTGCAGGCGTTGAGCGGCGAACCGGTCTGGCAACGGTGGTCGGATGATCGCAGCGGCATGCAGCATATCGAACTGGCGCGCTGGGCGGAGCGCATTCTTATCGCCCCCGCCACCGCCGATCGGCTGGCGCGCCTGGCGCAAGGCCGCGCCGACGATCTGCTGGGCGCTGTGTGCCTGGCTTGCGAGGCGCCACTGGCGGTGGCCCCGGCGATGAACCAGGCCATGTGGCGGCACCCGGCCACACAGCACAATGTGTCAGTCCTGCACGAGCGCGGCGTGCAGGTTTATGGGCCAGACGAGGGCGAGCAGGCCTGTGGCGACGTCGGCCCGGGGCGGATGCAGGAACCGCAAGTGCTGGCCCAGGCGTTGGCGGATTCTTTTCAGCACGGACTGCTCGCCGGTCTGCGCGTGGTGGTAACCGCCGGGCCCACGCGCGAAGCGCTGGATCCGGTGCGCTATCTGAGCAATCGCAGTTCTGGAAAGATGGGTTATGCGGTGGCGACGGCAGCCCGCGAGGCGGGTGCGACGGTCGAGTTGGTGAGCGGTCCGGTGGTGCTGCCGGCGCCCGCCGGCGTGCGGCTGCAGCGGGTGGAGTCGGCACAAGAGATGCTCGAAGCGGTGCTGCCGCTGGCGCGCGCGAGCGACCTTTTTATCAGTGTGGCGGCCGTGGCCGATTATCGTCCAGCCACCGTTGCGCCGGCGAAAATCAAACGACAGGCCGCCGACCGGGTGTTGGCACTGGAGCCGGCGGCGGACATCCTGGCCGCAGTCGCGGCGCTGCCAACCGCGCCCTTCTGTGTGGGTTTCGCGGCGGAAACCGGCGACCTGCGGCAAAACGCGCAGAAAAAGCGCCTGAGCAAGGGCGTGGCGATGGTCGTCGCCAATCTGGTCGGGCCGGGGCTGGGTTTCGAGACCGAGGACAACGCACTGCTGCTGGTCTGGGAGGGCGGGCAGCTGCAGCTTGAGAAAGACACCAAATACCGCCTCGCGGTACGTCTGATTGCGCAGATCGCTGCGCGCTACCGATTATCGGCACTTAACGTTGTGGAGCCCCATGCAAAGCATTCAACTGAAAATACTCGATAGGCGCATCGGTACCACCTGGCCGTTGCCTGCCTACGCCACCAGCGGTTCCGCCGGCATGGATCTGCGTGCCTGCCTGGACGAAGCTCTGACGCTGGCCCCCGGCGACACACAGCTGTTGCCGACCGGCCTCGCCATCCATATTGCCGATCCGTCCCTGGCGGCCGTGTTATTGCCGCGCTCGGGGCTCGGTCACAAGCATGGCATTGTGCTCGGCAACCTGGTCGGCCTGATCGACTCGGATTACCAGGGACAGCTTTTCGTCTCCTGCTGGAATCGCGGCCAGAGCACCTTCAGCGTCGAACCCGGGGAGCGGATTGCGCAGATGGTGTTCGTGCCGGTAGTGCGCGCGGGGTTTGAAGTTGTTGAGGATTTTGTCGATAGTAGCCGGGGAGCGGGCGGTTTTGGTCACACTGGCCGGGCCTGAGAGCGGTACCACACAACCGGGGCAGCAGCAGGGGAAACAATGAAACTACCTTTCGGGTCGGGTAATAGCAAGCCTGCCAGGGGCGGTGTTACCAGTGCGGAATCGGCATCGTCGGCAAAAAGCTTCAGTCTCCGCAGCCAGAGGGTCCTGCTGCTGGTGACGGGGGCGCTGGTGGTCGCGATCGCGCCGATCGTGGTGTATTTGCAGGGCGTTGCAACCTTGCGCGACGGCGAACAGCAACGCGCTGAGCTGGCAGCCGGCTTGTTCGCCAGCGGTTACCGTCAGTGGGTCGCGCAGCAGGGAGCCACGGCCGATCTGGTAGTCAAGGACCCCCAATTGGGGCGTCTGATGGAACAAAATGAGGCGGCGGCGCTGGAGCACAAGGCGGCCTCGTTGGCCTATTTGTTTCCCACCGCCGTGCGCGTGCGCCTACTGCCTCCGGGCATCGAGGAAACTGACCCGAACGCCAATCCACCTATCAGTTACGCCGCCCTGGATATGCTGCGCCATGCCGAGACCCAGGACACGCCGCCACCGGTGGAGGTGCACATGTCCGGCACCCCTCAGCAGCACGTCACCCTGGTGCGCCGTATACTGGATGCTTCCGGCCGACGTCTGGTCGGCGATCTGATGGTCAGTTATCCGATCCGTATGCTGCAGGACTTGCTCGGTCAGGAGGGCGCCGAGGGTTACGTCGAGTGGCAGCAGGTGAGCGGCGCCACGCCGCTGGTGCTCGGCAGTCACGGCGATGCCGGTTTCAAGCACGGTGAGCCGGACAGTCAGGTGTCGGTCGGCGCCAGCCGCTGGCGCGTGGCTTACTGGGCGGCGGACACCGCCACGGCGACCGGCGGCTTGCTGAACGCCACGCTGCTCGCTAGCGCGCTCGCCATGGTGTTGCTGCTGGTGGTGGTGTGGATGGTGTTTGGCAGGATCGGCAGCGCGCTCAAGCGTGACCAGGCCACGCTGCTGACAGTCGTTAAAGACGCCCGGAGCGGTCGCGGCAAACTGGGATATGCCAGCGCACTGACGGAAATGAGTGACACCATAGAATTGCTGGCGCGTCTGGCGGTGAGTGGCGCCTCGCGCGCCACCGCCCCGGACCGCGAGCCGACGGCCCCCGCCGCCAGCGCCGCGCCACCAGCGGCCGCGCCACCGGCCGCGCCGCCGATTGAAGATGAGATCGAAGGGGATCTGCTGTTTGACGACAGCGCGCTGGAGATCGGCCAGGTCGATGTGGCGCCAAACAAGATCGATGCGCGGATGTTCAGAGCCTACGATATACGTGGCGTGGTCGAGCAGAGCCTGACCCCCGAGGTGGCCTTTGAAATCGGCCGGGCGATTGGCAGTGAGGCCTATTTCCGCGGTGAGCAGACCGTGGTGGTCGGCCGCGACGGACGGCTGTCGGGGCCGGAGTTGACCCAGGCGCTGATCAAGGGCTTGCTGGCGACCGGCCGCGACGTCAAGGACATCGGCGAAGTGCCCACGCCGGTGCTGTATTTCGCCGCCCAGTACCTGGGCAGCCAGTCGGGCGTCATGGTCACCGGAAGTCACAACCCGCCCGACTATAACGGCTTCAAGATTGTGCTCGGCGGCGAGACGCTGGCCAACGAAGCGATCGACAGTCTGCGCTTGCGCATTGAATCCGGCGACATGCTCAGCGGCGAGGGCAGTCTGGAAACCCTGGACGTACTGGCCGATTACATCGAACGGGTAAAGTCCGATGTGCAGATCGCGCGGCCGCTGAAAGTAGTCGTCGATTGCGGCAACGGCGTGGCCGGCGCGGCCGCGCCACAATTGTTCAGCGCACTCGGCTGTGAGGTGAGCGAACTGTTCTGCGAGGTCGACGGTCACTTTCCCAACCATCATCCCGATCCGAGTAAAGCCGCGAATCTGACCGCCTTGATCCAGAAGGTACAGGAGCAGGGCGCCGATCTGGGTGTGGCTTTTGACGGCGATGGCGACCGTCTCGGGGTGGTCAGTTCGCAAGGCGAGATTATCTGGCCGGACCGGGTACTGATGCTGCTCGCCGTGGATGTGCTGTCGCGTCATCCGGGGGCGCAGATTATTTACGACGTCAAATGCTCGCGACATGTCGCCACCGTGGTGACCGAACACGGCGGTGAACCGTTAATGTGGGCCACCGGACACTCTCTGATTAAGGCGAAAATGAAAGAAACGGGCGCCCTGCTGGCGGGCGAAATGAGCGGGCATATCTTTTTCAAGGAGCGCTGGTTTGGTTTTGACGACGCGTTGTATTCGGCGGCCCGCCTGCTGGAAATCCTTGCCAACGAGGTGCGCAGTTCCAGCGATCTGTTCGCCAGCCTGCCCGACAGTATGAGCACACCGGAGCTGAACGTGCCCATGGCTGAAGGTGAACCACCGCTGTTCATGGAGAAGCTGCTGAACGCCGCGCACTTTGACAATGCGCGGGTCGCGACTATCGACGGGCTGCGGGTGGAGTTCGAGCGCGGCTGGGGTCTGGTGCGCGCTTCCAATACCACCCCTTGCCTGGTACTACGCTTCGAGGCGGAGGACGAACTGGCGCTGAGCGCGATTCAGGATGAATTTCGCCGCGTTATGCTGCAAGTCGATCCCAATTTGTCGTTGCCGTTTTGACTATGAGTCTGAATTCTGCAAAAGCCACCGAGGTCGCGCGCGTTCTGGGTGAGGCGCTGCCGTACATACGCCGTTTTGGCGGTAAGACCGTGGTGGTCAAATACGGCGGCAACGCCATGGTCGATGAGCGCCTGAAAAGCGGTTTCGCCCGCGATATTGTGCTCATGCGCCTGGTGGGTATCAATCCGGTCGTGGTGCACGGCGGCGGGCCGCAAATCGGTCAGGTGCTGGAGAAAATCGGCAAGCAAAGCGAGTTTGTCCAGGGCATGCGGGTGACCGACAGCGAAACCATGGACGTGGTCGAAATGGTGCTCGGCGGGCTGGTCAACAAGGATATCGTCAACCTGATTGCCCGCCACGGCGGCCGGGCCGTGGGTCTGACCGGTAAGGACGGCGATCTGATACGCGCGCGCAAGCTCACCGTGAAGCGCGATGCGCCGGGTTTGGATGCGCCGGAAATTATCGATATCGGCCATGTCGGTGAGGTGGCGAGTATTGATGTGGCGGTGGTCGACATGTTGGTGGCGGGCGGCTTTATCCCGGTGATCGCGCCCATCGGCGTCGGCGAAGGCGGGCGGTCCTACAACATCAACGCCGATCTGGTGGCCGGGCGCATCGCCGAAGTGCTGGGGGCGGAGAAGCTCATCCTGCTGACTAACACCGCAGGGCTGTTGGACAAGCAGGGGACTTTGCTCACCGGCCTGTCGGCGGCCCAAGTCGATGCGTTGATTGCCGACGGGACGATCAGCGGCGGTATGCTGCCGAAAATTGATTGCGCCCTGTCGGCGGTCAAATCAGGCGTGCGCAGCGCGCATATTATTGACGGGCGGCTGGAGCACGCCGTGCTGGTTGAATTGTTTACTGACGAGGGGGTCGGTACCTTGATCCGCGGATAGTCACTGCTCGCTGGCGGCCTCGGCGGTTTTCAATGCCCGGAAACGCAAAATGTCCGCCTCGAACTTGCGGCGGATGTTCTGCTGGTCGCTCTGACGGTTTTTCACGTAGGCGCGATTTTGTTCGATCTGGTGGCGCGAGTCGGAAATCTCGCTGACCAGACTCGGGGGAATCGGTTTGCCGGCGCGCTCCAGATTGGCCGCGCGTTGTTTCAGCTCCGTGAGCCGTTGCTTGAGTTTCTCGCTGCGCCCGTTGGTGATGCGGATGACCGCCTCGATTGCCTGGATTTTGCCCTCCCGGGTCATGATCATTTCGTCTTCATTGGTAAAAGTGTCGAGCAGGATGCGATCCTGGTGTGCTTTTTCCCGCCGGAGGCGTTGCGCCTCGGCCTCGGCGGCTTTGTTGCGCGCTTCTTCCGCCCGCTGCTCGGGGGTTTTGGCCGCCGGCTTGCGCTCCACTACAATGCCCTGGTCGTTCAGGGTCTGATTGCTCTGGCGTGCGTATTGCGGTGGTATGCTGTCGCCGTAGCGCACCTGACCTTTTTCATCCACCCACTTATAGAGTTTGCCCGCCTGCGTCGTGATCGCGTACAGGGCGATCAGGACACCTAACGCCAGGCGGGTACCGCGGTAGAGAGTTTTTGTATTCATCATGACGGTAAAGTGTCTGTTCGGGTTGTACTGATGGAGCCGCTCAATCAGCTGCTGCTGTTCCTCATTTCACTGCTGGCCAACCTGTTTTCGGCGTTTTCCGGGGGTGGTGCCGGCCTGGTTCAATTACCGGCGCTGATTTTCCTTGGTCTGCCGTTTGTGGTGGCGTTGGCGACCCATAAAGTTGCCAGTGTTGCCTTGGGTATCGGCGCGACCCTGCGCCACTTGAGGCACGGAGGCCTGGAGAAAAAGCTTGCATTATTTATACTTGCGACCGGTTTGCCGGGTGTGCTGGTAGGCGCCAACCTGATTTTGGCGATACCGGGGCGCAGCGCCGAAATGGCCCTGGGGGTGCTTACCGCCGGTCTTGGCCTGTATTCCTGGCTGAACCCGGGGCTGGGCGAGCAAGAGACGGTCTTACACCGCGATCGCTTTGGGTATGTCGTTGGCGGCTTGGGCCTATTCGTCATCGGGGTGCTGAACGGCTCACTGACCTCGGGCACCGGCTTGTTCGTGACCCTGTGGCTGGTGCGCTGGTTCGGTCTCGACTACCGCGGCGCGGTCGCCTATACCCTGGTGCTGGTGGGGATCTTCTGGAACGGCACCGGCGCCTTGATGTTGGGACTGTTGGCCGATATCCGCTGGGAGTGGTTGCCGGCGCTGCTGGCCGGTTCCTTGTTGGGGGGCTACGCCGGGGCTCATCTTGCCATCCGTAAGGGTAATCGCTGGATCAAGCGCGCCTTCGAAGTTATCACGCTGGTGATCGGCGCGAGGCTGATGGCCGGTTGAGGCGCTCAGACGCCGTATTGCCGCCGGTAGTCGGCAATGCTCTCCAGCGCGCCGCGATATTCGTCTTTCCCCTGCAAAAACAGCTGTAGCTCGGCGAGGCTGACTATGCTGGTCACTTTCAGGCCCAGATCACGCTCGACTTCCTGGATGGCGGAGCGCGCGCCCTGACCGCGCTCTTGGCGGTCCAGGGCGATCACCACGCCGGCGGCTCTGGCGCCCGCGTTGGCGATAATCGCCAGCGATTCGCGGATTGCCGTACCGGCGGTGATAACGTCGTCGATGATCAACACCCGGCCCTGGAGCGGTGCGCCCACCAGGATACCGCCTTCGCCGTGATCCTTGGTCTCTTTGCGGTTGAAGCAGTAAGGCAGATCGCGGTGGTGATGGTCGGCCAGCGCGATGCCGGCGGCGGCGGCCAGCGCGATGCCCTTGTAGGCCGGACCGAAGAGGGTGTCAAACTCACCACCGGTCTCGACGATGGCTTGGGCATAAAAACGCCCCAGGCGCGCCAGCTGGCCGCCGGTGTTGAACAGGCCGGCGTTGAAGAAATACGGACTGACGCGGCCCGATTTGAGCGTGAATTCGCCAAAGCGCAACACGCCGGCCTGAATAGCGAATTCGAGAAAGTCCTGTTTGTACTGCTGCATGTTGATCCACCTGCGTTGCGATGCTCCGGTATGATACACGCGCAGCTGAACGAGGAGAACGCATGCGCATTATCAGCGTCAACGTCAACGGTATTCGCGCCGCCGCGCGCAAGGGGTTTTTCAGCTGGATGAGTCGCCAGCGCGCCGATGTGGTCTGCTTGCAGGAAACCCGTTGCCAGTTGGAGCAACTGCAGGACAAGGTCTACCGTCCGCGTAACTTTCAAGCCTATTTCCACGATGCCGAGAAAAAGGGTTACAGTGGAGTAGCCATCTATACCCGCCACCGGCCGGATAAAGTGATCGAGGGCCTGGGCTGGCCCGACGTCGATGCGGAGGGACGCTATCTGGAGGTGCGCTTCGGCAAACTCAGTGTTATATCGTTGTATTTGCAGTCGGGGTCCTCCAGCGAGGCGCGCCAGCAGGTCAAATTCGACATGCTGGCGCGCTTCATGCCGTATTTGCGCCAGTTGCGCCGCAAGCGCCGTGAATACATCATTTGCGGTGACTGGAATATCGCTCATCGGCAGATCGATCTGAAGAACTGGCGTAGCAATCAGAAAAACTCCGGCTTTTTGCCTGAGGAGCGTGCGTGGATGGACGAGTTGTTCGGGCCGGCGGGTTTCGTCGACGCCTTCCGCGTCGCTGACCCGCGCCCCGACCAGTACACCTGGTGGTCGAATCGCGGGCGCGCCTGGGAAAAGAATGTCGGCTGGCGCATCGACTACCAGGTGGTCACCCCGGGCATCGCCGGGCGCATAAAGGCGGCGAAAATCTACAAGGACAAACGCTTTTCCGATCATGCACCGCTGATAATGGACTATGACTATCCGCTCTGAGGCGACCGCCGCGGCGGCGATCCGGCGATGACCCCGGTGCTGAAAAGTTTGCTCTCCGGGCGCATGCTGGTCGCGTTGCTGATGGGCTTTTCCTCGGGCCTGCCCTTACTGCTCACCGGCTCGGTGCTGCAGGCATGGATGACCGAGGAGGGGGTCGATCTGGGCACCATCGGGCTGTTCGCGCTGGTGGGTTTGCCCTATACCCTGAAGTTCCTATGGGCGCCATTGGTCGACCGTTTCTGTCTGCCGTTCTTTGGTCGACGGCGCGGCTGGCTGATCCTGATTCAGGTGCTGTTGATGGTGAGCATCTCGGCGCTGGGCTGGACGCAACCGGCGAGCAGCCCGCTGTTGGTCGCCGTGGCTGCCTGGCTGCTGACATTTTTTTCCGCCAGCCAGGATATTGTTATCGACGCCTACCGGCGCGAAGCGCTCAGCGACAGAGAGCTGGGATTGGGCGCGTCGCTGTACGTCAACGGCTACCGGGTGGGCATGCTGCTGGCCTCGGGCGGTGGCTTGATCCTGGCCGATCTGATCAGCTTTACCCTGGTTTATCAGTTTATGGCGCTGTTCATGCTGGTGGGCATAGTGACCACACTGCTGGCACCTGAACCTGACGCGCACGCCGGCAGTCCGACGACCCTGCAGCAGGCCGTGGTGCAGCCGTTCGTGGATTACTTCCGGCGCCCCGACGCGTTGCTGATTCTGCTGTTCATCCTGCTGTACAAGCTCGGCGATACCATGGCCAGCCACATGACCACGCCGTTTTACCTCGACATCGGTTTCAGCAAGACGGAGATCGGCGCGGTGGTCAAGCTGTTTGGTTTCTGGGCCACCATCATTGGCAGCATCGTCGGTGGCGTCATTATCCTGCGTACCGGCATTTACCGTGCCTTGTGGGGTTTCGGTGTTCTGCAAGCGCTGTCCACCGCCGGTTTCGCACTGCTCGCCCAGGTCGGTTACAGCCTGCCATGGCTGGCTGGCGTTATCGCCTTCGAAAATCTCAGTGCCGGTATGGGTACTGCGGCTTTTGTCGCTTTCATGGCCAGTCTGACGAATCGAAAGTTCACCGCCACACAGTACGCGCTGCTGAGCAGCCTGATGGGTGTGCCGCGGGTCATCGTCGCTGCGCCGACCGGTTATTTTGCCGAATGGCTGGGCTGGACAGTGTTTTTCAGTGCCTGTGCGCTGATCGCTATCCCGGGGCTGGTATTGCTGCAGCGGTTTCGCCCCTGGCTGCACCGGGATGGCGATGATCAGTGACGTTTCCCTGCTGGCGGCGTTCATCGTCGGGCTTTTGGGCGGCGTGCACTGCGTGGCGATGTGCGGTGGCATTGTCGCCGCCCTGTCTTTCGGTTTGCCGGCGAGAGCGGCCGGCGGCGGCGCGCGCTGGCCGTTTCTGCTGGCCTACAATCTGGCGCGGATCAGCAGCTACACGCTGGCGGGCGGGCTGATGGGCGGTGTCGGTTGGCTGGTTACCCACTGGAGCGGCCTTCACCAGGTGCAACTCGTGCTGCAAGTGATCGCTGCACTGTTCATGCTGGTCCTGGGTTTGTATCTGGGTGGTTGGTGGCACGGGCTGGCTTGGGTGGAGCGGGCCGGGGGGCATGTGTGGCGACGTATCGAGCCTTTCGGCCGGCGTTTTCTGCCGGTGCGTAGCGTGGCTCAGGCTTTTGTGCTCGGCCTGGTGTGGGGCTGGCTACCGTGCGGTCTGGTGTACAGTGTCCTGGTGTGGTCGGTGTCCAGCGCCGATCCAGTGTATGGCGCGGCACTGCTGCTGAGTTTCGGCCTGGGCACCTTGCCCAACCTGCTGGCTATGGGGGTGGTGGCGGAGCGCCTCTCGGCGCAGGCGCGCGACCCGCGACTGCGCCGACTGGCCGGTCTGCTGGTGATGGGCTTTGGCGGCTATGCCCTGGTGCAGCTCATTCGGTGAAAAACTGCTGTTTGAAGTTCACTTCGTAGGTGTCTTTCTGGCCTTCCGGCGTGACGTTAACCCGAAAGCGCAGTGTCTCCTCGTTGGTGATAGGGAAGTCGCCGATATAATAAATGGCCGGTCCTTCGTGGATTTCACGCAGATCGATGGTGCGTTTTTGCCCGGTGAGATTGCTGGCCACCGCGCCGACCTGTGCAGCCACCGGCTTGCCGGCGGTGCCGAGTGTCTTGGACAGCACGGTGATATTCACCATGCCGCGATTCTTGCTGCGTCTGATGTCATATTCGCGGGTGGTACTTGGCGGCAGGTAGGTGGTGTTCAGGGCGTTGAAGTGCACCACATAGTCGCCGAAATCCTGTGAGTTCTCGGCGAACACGGGTGCGCTTAGCGCCGCCAGCAGGCTGAAACAGAACGCTATCGTGGTTTTCTTAAGCATCCGCAGTCTCCTTGTCGTGATACGGGTGTTCAGTCCTTAACACTATAGCCCAAACGCGCGCAGAGCGGGCGCAGCGGCGCTGCGCCCGGGGGTGGGGGCGCGCGTTTGGTAGACTCCGGGGGCGGATCAGACCGCCACTTCGCTGCTCGAGTGTGCCTTGCTCTCAGAAGAGGGCGGGGGCGGCGCGGAAACATTGCAGTCGAGCGCGTGACGCAGCTGCCGCAGCGTGTCCAGCTGCTGGCGTGTGTCTCGCAAGCCAACCTCCAGCTCTTTGATGCGACTGTCCAGGGTATCGCGTGATTCGCTGATACGGCGCAGTGTGTCGAGCCGTTTTTCCATGGTCGTCTTGTGTTCCTTGATCTGGCGCACCAGCGGGTTCATGACTTCCTTAAGCCAATTGTTGGCATCCTGGTTGGCCTTGAAAAACAGGCTGCGGGTGTGGCTGACCAGGGAGATGAAAAATTTCTTGATGACAAAGGACTGTTCGGTCATGGCCGTGGCCGGACTGCGGCGAAAGGCATCTGCCTCCTGATAGAGTCGTTCCAGTTCCGTCGAGTAAGAGGCGGTGGAAAATTGTTTCGGCGCGAGCTGCGGTAGGCCGTGCTCTTCGTGAAATTTCTTATAGGTGGCGCGAATCAGCATGCGCGTCTGTTCGGCGTGACCGCTGACCTGCTCCATGGCATCGCGCGCGCCGTCGAAAAAGGTTTCCATAGCGCGTTTCATGCCGGTGGTCGTCCAGCTGTGGGTCATGGTTGCGCGGGTCTTGTTGATCAGTTTGTCGACACTGTCCAGACTCAGTGCCTCGAGCATGTTGCGGGCCTGAGTCTGGAGCAGGCGCCGGCTGTTCTGAAAACTTTCCACATTGCGCAGGTAGGCGGCTTGTTCCTCGCGCGACTTGGACATCAGATGAACGATCACATCGGCGTTCTTGCCACGCAGCGAACGCAATTCCGCCAAATGATCCCCGGCCGCCTGCTTGCGGGCTTCGAGCAGGGCCAGGTTCTCGTCGATCATGGCGCCGATCTGTACGACCACGTTTCCACGCATAATCTCCCGCTTGTGCGGCAGGACCGTCTGCGCCAGAAAAGCTTCCAACTCGCCCAGCCGGCTGCGCTCAAGCAGGCGCTCGTCGGCACGTATTTTGGCAATCAGCCCCTTTTGCGCCGAGATCGGAAAAACGCGCGCGCTGTCGACTTGCAGTTGTTCGGCGCTGGCCAGGCGCTGTGACTCGATGCTGGCGTTAACTCGCGCGGGCTCCTTGAGTTCGTCCCACAGGGTGTCGATTTTGTTCAGCGCGACGATCAGATTATTTCCAGCCTGGCCGCGCAGCGCGTGGACGTGGTGCTGCCACATTTCCATGTCGCTACGGGTCACGCCGGTGTCGGCCGCCAGCAGGAACAGCACCGCTTGGGCGCAGGGCAGCATGTTGAGCGTCAGCTCCGGTTCGTTGCCCATGGCGTTGAGTCCCGGGGTGTCCAGGATCACCAGGCCCTGCTGGAGAAACGGATGCGGGAAGCTGATCAGCGCGTGGCGCCAGTGCGGGATCTCCACCTGCGCCGGGGTGCTCTGATGAGCGCGAAAATACGGGTCGCTGCTTTCGTCGTACAAACCGAGTTCACGCGCCTGTTTGAGTGACACCTGGCGGGTGCGTATGACTTGGTGCAGCGCTTCGGCGACCTGGGCGGTGTCGTTCACATCCAGCGCGATCTGGTTCCAATGGATCGGTTCGAGCTTGAACTCGGCGATAGTTTTATCCTGCAGGCGCGTTTCAATCGGCAGCAGATGGATGTAGGCGGACTCACTGACCGAGTCGAAGAACAGTTCGGTCGGGCACATGGTGGTGCGCCCGGCCTCCGAGGGCAGCAAGCGCTGCCCGTAGTGGGAGAAAAACAGCGCATTTATTAGCTCGGTTTTGCCGCGTGAGAACTCCGCCACGAAGGCCAGCGTCAAGCGATCCCGGCGTAGCGCATCGATGGCTTCGAAGATACGGAACTCCTGTTCCGGCGATGCCAGGTCATGGGTCTCCAGCCACGCCTGGTACCGCTCGACGGTCTGGATCAGCTCCGCCCGCCAAGCGCTGTACGAGTGAAGGCTCTGGTCGAACTGGTCTTGCTTCATGCGACTGTGTCCCGGTCGGTGGTTTTTTCAGCCCACGGTTTCGGGCTGAAGTCATGCATATCCACCGTCCTAGCGGCCACTAAGCTTCACTCTTTAGTCTGTTTATTAATGGGTTAGCGAATGTGTGAGACAGGCCGGCCGGAGCTCGCAACGAGCCCTCAGGGGGGCGTGATTCCTTCGGGCAGCGAGCGCGGCTGGTCGATGCGAATACGCTTATCGCGTCCGCTGTCGCCGCTCAGAAGGGTGACCTGCCCGGGCGCGACACGGCAAAGTTTCGCTATAAATTTCAATAGCGTCTGGTTTGCCTTGCCGTCAACGGGGGGAGCTGCCAGGCGGATTTTCAGCTGCTGTCCATAGACACCGGCGATTTCGGTGCGGCAGGCCCGCGGCTGGACTCGCAGGTGGAGGATCAGGGCGGTGCCCTGCCAGTGGTACCAGGCGGCGGACAGTCAGGTGGCCAACGCGTAGAGGGGCGGTAGCAGCAGCATTTTCACCAGCTGGATGGCGATCAGCGCCACCAGGGGAGACAGATCGATACCGGCCATCGGCGGCAGTAGGCGCCGACAAGGCCCCAGCACCGGTTCGGTCAGGCTGTAGAGCAGCGCGACGGCGGGGTTATAGGTGCCCGGGTTGACCCAGCTGATGACGACCTGGATGAGAATGGCAAACAGCAGCACGTTGAGGAACAGGCCGATGAGTTCAGCCAGCGAGATAATCACCAGCGCGCCCGGCGACAGCTGGGCGCCGCGCAGCAAGGCGATGATAGCCAACGAGGCCATCTGCAGGGCCAGCATCAGCAACAGGGCGCTGGTATCGAGTTTGCCGATGCTCGGCAGCACGCGGCGCAGGGGTTTCAGCGGCGGGTTGGTTACCTTGACCAGAAACTGGCTCACCGGATTATAGAAATCCGCGCGCACGAGGGCCAGCAGGAAGCGCAGCATGACCGCCAGGATATAAAGCCCGAACAGCGTATTGATGAGAAATTCAACGGGGGTGGTGATGTAGGTGCTGCCCATCAGTCGGCTCCGAGTTGTTGTGCCAAAGCCCTGGATCGATCGCGCGCGGCTGTCACGGCGCTTTGCAACAGCGCTTTCATGGCGCCGGATTCCAGTACCTCCAGAGCGGCTTGTGTGGTGCCGCCGGGCGAGGTGACACGCTGGCGCAGAATGGCGGCATCGTCGCTGCTTTCCAGCGCCATTTTAGCCGCCCCGAAGGCAGTCTGCAGGGCCAGCAGCCGGGCGCTTTTCCGCCCCAGGCCGAGCGCCTCACCGGCCTCCTGCAGCGCCTCGATGAGCAAAAAGAAATAAGCCGGCCCACTGCCCGACACTGCGGTGACGGCGTCCATCAGCGCTTCGTCCTCAACCCACAAGGTGAGGCCCACGGCGCGTAGGAGGCTCTCGGCCAGATCCCGCCGGGGGGGCGAAACGCCCTCGGTGGCAAACAGTGCGGTGGCGCCGCTCTGCACCAGGGCGGGCGTATTGGGCATACAACGTACCAGCGCACAGCGCCCGCCCAGCCAGCGCTCCAGGTCTGCCGTGCGGATGCCCGCGGCAACGGAAATAACCAGAGGCTGGCGGTGTTGCACGCTGGGCCCCAGAGCGCGGGCGACGGTGGCCATCACTTGCGGTTTGACGGCCAGCACGACGACATCACAGTTTTCCGTAAGCCGCTGATTGTCGGTATCGGTATGCACCTGGAAGCGGCTCGCCACGGCGCTTAACTGATGGGTGTCAGGGTCTGAGACACACAGGCGGGCGGGGTTGCGGCCATCGGCTATCAGTCCGCCGATCAGGCTGCGGGTCATGTTGCCCGCGCCGACAAAAGCGATACGTGGATCATTCATGGCGCAGACAATACAGGAACTTAAACGCCTGACACAAGCGATGAGCCGGGACCGCGCCATCTCTCCCGCCGGCATCCGCCGCGGCGCCGTGAGAGGTTTTTGCATCGCTGCCCGGATTGCGCTGAAATGTGCCGCTTGGAGCTGTCTTGCGGTTAAGTTCCGGGCGGGAAGGACGATATGAAAATCCGGAAGCTATTAAAAGGAAACGCGCATGGATATTGCCGAGTTACTCGCCTTCAGCGTCAAGAACAACGCCTCGGACCTGCATATCTCGGCGGGCTTGCCGCCGATGATTCGCGTCGACGGCGACATACGCCGCATCAACGTACCGGCACTGGATCACAAAACCGTTCATGGGTTGATTTACGACATTATGAACGACAAGCAGCGCAAGGATTATGAGGAGTTCCTGGAAACGGATTTTTCCTTCGAAATCCCCAATCTGGCGCGCTTCCGTGTCAATGCGTTCAACCATAACCGCGGCGCCGGCGGGGTATTCCGTACCATTCCCTCGACTATCCTGACGCTGGAAGAACTCGGCTGTCCGAAACACTTCAAGGACATCGCCGATCAGCCGCGCGGCATTGTGCTGGTCACCGGTCCGACCGGCTCGGGCAAATCGACCACGCTGGCGGCGATGATGGACCACGTCAACAACGAGCGCTTCGAGCACATCCTGACCGTCGAGGATCCGATCGAATTTGTCCATGAAAGCAAGAAATGTCTGGTCAACCAGCGCGAAGTGCACCGTGATACACACGGATTCAATGAGGCGCTGCGCTCGGCGTTGCGCGAGGATCCGGATATCATCCTGGTCGGTGAAATGCGCGACCTGGAAACCATTCGCCTGGCGCTGACCGCGGCGGAGACCGGGCATCTGGTGTTCGGCACACTGCACACCAGCTCGGCGGCCAAAACCATCGACCGTATTATCGATGTATTCCCGGCGGCGGAAAAAACCATGGTGCGCTCCATGCTCTCGGAGTCCCTGCGAGCGGTGATTTCGCAGACGTTGCTGAAAAAAACCGGCGGCGGACGCATCGCGGCGCACGAAATCATGATCGGTACGCCGGCTATCCGCAACCTGATCCGCGAGGACAAAGTGGCGCAGATGTATTCGGCCATTCAGACCGGCCAGGCGGTGGGCATGCAGACACTCGATCAGAACCTGCAGGATCTGGTCGACCGCGGGTTGATCAGCCGTAGCGATGCCAAGTCCAAAGCCATGAACAAAGAAATGTTCCGCTGAACAGGTGAGATAATGGATTTCAGTTCCTTACTCAAAATGATGGTGCACAAGGGCGCATCGGATCTGTTTATCACCGCAGGCATGCCGCCCAGCATGAAAGTCAACGGCCGGATCAAACCGGTGTCGCAATCGACGCTGACCCCGGATACGGTGCGCGAAGCGGTGTTCGGCGTCATGAGCGCCGATCAGCGCCAGAGTTTCGAAAAACACCACGAGTGCAATTTCGCCATCAGCGCGCCGGGTGTCGGGCGCTTTCGCGTCAGTGCGTTCTATCAGCGTAATCACTGCGGGATGGTTTTGCGGCGCATCGAAACGCAGATTCCGACCGTCGATTCGTTGAACCTGCCGCCGATTATCAAGAACCTGGCGATGACCAAGCGTGGTCTGATTATTTTCGTCGGCGCCACCGGCACGGGTAAGTCGACGTCGCTGGCCTCGATGATCGGTTACCGTAACCACAACAGCACCGGGCATATCATCACCATCGAGGATCCTATCGAGTTCGTCTACCAGCACGCCGGCTGTATTGTCACCCAGCGCGAAGTCGGTATCGACACCGAGTCGTTCGACGTGGCGCTAAAAAACACCCTGCGCCAGGCGCCGGATGTGATCCTGATCGGCGAGGTACGCACACGCGAAACCATGGATCACGCGATTGTGTTTTCCGAAACCGGCCATCTGTGCCTGGCGACGCTGCACGCCAATAATGCCAACCAGGCGATGGACCGGATGATCAACTTTTTTCCCGAAGACCGCCGCGATCAATTGTTGATGGATCTGTCGCTGAACCTGAAGGCGATCGTTGCCCAACAGCTCGTACCCACTCCGGATGGCAAAGGGCGGCGGGTCGTCGTTGAGGTGCTGCTCAACACGCCGCTGGCCGCGGATCTGATCCGCAAGGGCGAGATTCATAAGCTCAAGGATTTAATGAAGCGCTCGACCCAGCAGGGTATGAAGACTTTCGACCAGGCGCTCTACGAACTCTACCGCGACGGCGAAATCACCCAGGACGACGCAATACACTATGCCGATTCGGCCAATGAAGTGCGTCTGATGATCAAGCTCAAAGACAATGAAGTCGACGCCAGCAGCGCCCTCGATGGCGTGACCCTGGTCGAGTCGCCCTAAGGCGGCCAGCCGGTTATGCGCCGGTGTTGAACACCGAATAAGCGTCGAACACCGGCCCGTCGACGCAGACGCGTTTCATCGCCGGGCCTTCGGTTGTCTGCACCTGAACCACGCAGCCCGCGCAGCCGCCGACCGCGCAGGCCATGTATTCCTCCAGCGATATCTGACAGGGCAGGTCGTATTCGGCGGCCAATCGGGATACCGCCTCAAGCATGGCATGCGGGCCGCAGCCATACACACTCACCTGCCGGCGGCCGGCCTCATCCAGTGTCTCCAGCCAGCTACGGGCGAGATCGGTGATGTAGCCCTCAAAGCAACCCGGATAACCTTGCCCACTGGCCAGCCGACTGGCCACACCCCAGTCCTCGAGCAACGGCATGCAGCCGATCACGCCCTCGGGTATCCCCGCGACCATGATCCGCGAGGGCTGCCGGGTGAAAGGGAACGGTACTTCAGAACCGAGCAGCACCAGGGGGGCGTAGTCACGGTTAGCGCGCAGTGACTCGGCCAGAAAAATCATCGGCGGCATGCCCACTCCACCCCCGAGCAACAGCGCGCGCGGGCGTAGCGGGTCGGGCGCAAAAGGGCGCCCGATCGGCCCCAACAGGCTGAGGGTATCGCCTACCCGGCGCTGGGCCAGCAGGCGGGTGCCCTGTCCCAGCGCTTTGTAGAGCAATTCCACCCAGCCCGCGTTGGCGTCGACGCGCATGATCGACAGCGGGCGGCGCATCGCCAACTGCGGATCGCAACTGAGGTGTACGAACTGCCCGGCTCTGGCGGTGGCGGCGCAACCCGGCGCCTGCAGCCGCACAATATACTGCTCGCCGTCGCAGGCCTGGTGCGAGAGCACCGTGGCCGTTTCGAGTTCGATGGTGTGCCGGTGAGCAGGATGTTTCACGCTCAATCGCCGCTGTAAATGATGAGGCCGTCGCGCAGCGTGTAGCGCACCTTGCCCGGCATTTCCCAGCCGCGGAACGGGGTGTTCTTGCCCTGGCTGTGCATAGTGGCGCTGTCCAGGCGCCAGAGGGCGCCGGGGTCAAAGATGCAAATGTCCGCGGCTCGTCCGATGCCCAGTTCGCCATAAGGCAGATTGAGAATCTGCGCCGGGCCGCAGGTCAGGCGCGCAATGGCATCGGCCAGTGGCAGGTGAGCATCCTGCGCCAGTTTAAGGGTCAGTGGGAGCAGCGAGTCGAGCCCGGAGGCGCCCGGCTGGGTGGCCGGGAAGGGGGCCAGCTTGGCGTCGGCCTCGTGCGGCTGGTGGTCAGAACAAATTGCGCTCAGAGTCGCGTTGCGCAGCCCTTGCAACAGGCCGTCGCGGTCTTCAGGGGTGCGCAGCGGTGGCATAAAATGATAGTCGCCGCCGAAATCAGCCGCATCCAGTTCGCTCAGATACAGGTAGGGGATGGCCGCATCGGCGCTGACCGGCACGCCGTCAAACTGGGCGCGCGCCACCATGCGCACCGCGCGCTCGGTGGTGAGGCGGCCGAAGTGGGCCCGCACCCCGGTCTGCTGAATCAGCGCCAGATCGCGGGCCACGGCGACCGTCTCGGCGGCCTCGGGGATGCCCGGCAGGCCGAGCCGCGTAGAGACGCGGCCCTCGTGCAGGCAGCCGTTGGCGGACAGCGCCGCGTCGTCGGCGTGCAGATAAACGGTCAGGCCGAAGGTCGCCGCGTACTCGAAAGCCCGGCGCTCGATGAGCGTAGAGGCCAGTGGCGTACGTGCGTTGCTGACCCCGATGCAGCCGGCCTGTTGTAGCGCGGCCATCTCGCTAAGGTGGACGCCATCCAGGTTGTGCGTCAGCGCGCCCAGTCCGACCACCCGCGCGGCGCCTACCTGGCGGGCGCGGTGGTGGATCAATTCAATCACCGCGGGGGTGTCGATCACCGGGTTGGTATCCGGTGGACAGCACAGCGTTGTAATACCTCCTGCGGCGGCGGCGCGGCACTCGCTGTCGATGCTGGCCTTGAACTCAAGTCCCGGCTCGCGCAGCCGTGCGCACAGAT
Organism: Thiogranum sp.; assembly: GCA_030148915.1. GTDB lineage: Bacteria > Pseudomonadota > Gammaproteobacteria > DSM-19610 > DSM-19610 > Thiogranum. The sequence goes on along the minus strand of JASBSN010000080.1, from coordinate 8,184 downwards.
CGATCAGCCCGGGAATGATGCACAGGCCGCTGGCGTCGATTTCAACGTCGCTGCTGAAATCGTCATCGGTGTCGCCAATGGCGGCTATCCGACCCTCGGCGATGCACAGATCGAGTTCGGCATCGAGGCGGTTGTGGGGGTCGAGAAGGCGACCGCCGGTGATTTTGATGCGCGGTTTAGACATGGGTCTCCAGGCTCGGGCGCTGCTGCATGGCCATGGACATCACCGCCATGCGCACGGCAATGCCGTAAGTCACCTGCTGCAGGATCACCGAGCGCGGGCCGTCGGCGACCTGCGAGTCCATTTCCACGCCGCGATTGATCGGCCCCGGGTGCATCACGGTGACATCGGGGCTCGCCATCGAGAGCTTTTCCTCGGTCAGACCGTAGAGCTGGAAGTATTCGTGTTCGCTCGGCAGCATGGCGCCTTTCATGCGCTCGTTCTGCAGCCGCAGCATGATCACCACATCGACATCGCGCAGCCCGTCACGCAGATCGTGGTAAACCTTGACACCCAGCGATTCGACGTGCGCGGGCAGCAGTGTGCGCGGCGCGATAACGCGCACCTCGCCGGTGTTGAGCAGGTTGAGCGCGTGGATTTGCGAGCGGGCCACGCGCGAATGGGCGATGTCGCCGACGATGGCCACCCGCAGGCGGCCGAAATCAGCGCCTTTTTCCCGGCGGATGGTGAACATGTCCAGCATCGCCTGGGTGGGGTGCGCGTGGCCGCCGTCGCCTGCATTGATGACGCTGACGTGCGGTTGTACATGGCGGGCGATAAAGTGCGCCGTGCCGCTGTCACAGTGGCGTACCACGAACATGTCGACGTGCATGGCTTCAAGATTGCGCAGGGTATCGAGCAGGGTCTCGCCCTTGACCGTGGCAGAGGCCTCGACATTGATATTCAGTACGTCGGCCGAAAGGCGTTTGGCGGCCAGCTCGAAGGTGGTGCGGGTGCGCGTACTGGCTTCAAAGAACAGATTGACGATGGTTCTGCCGCGCAGCAGCGGGACTTTCTTGACTGACTGCTCGGTGACACCGGCGAAGGATTCCGCGGTGTCGAGGATTTCGCTGAGCAGCGCGTGTGTCAGGCCCTCGGTGGACAGAAAATGACGTAGCTTTCCCTCGTCCGTGATCTGCAGATTGGCGCGGCTCATGTGACGCTCCTGATCTCCAGCTTCAGCGGTTGCGGGCCGCTCAGTTTGACCTGTTCATTGGCGCCGAGCGGCATGGAGAGGGCGGCCACGTCGGCCTGGACCGGCAGTTCGCGGCCATCGCGCTTGATCAACACCGCCAGCGTGATCGAGGCGGGGCGGCCGTAGTCGAACAGCTCGTTCATGGCGGCGCGAATCGTACGCCCGGTGTGCAGCACGTCATCGACCAGGATAATGTGCCGGTCGTCGAGGTTGAACGGCAGCTGTGAGGGTTTCACTTGGGGGTTGATACCGATACGGGTGAAGTCGTCCCGGTAAAAAGAGATGTCCAGAACGCCGAGCGGTTCACGGATACTCAGTTTTTCGTGCAGCGCCCGGGCGACCCAGACTCCACCGGTGTGGATGCCGACCATGACGGTGCGCGCATCAATGGGTAGCTGCCGGCGCAATTCGCCGGCCATCTGATCGATCAGGGCCGGTATGTCGTAAGTTTCGCTCATTGTTGTGCGTGTTGCTGTAACCAGTCCTGTAGGATGACCTGCGCGGCCAGCGGGTCGACCTCCTGCGTGCCGGCGCCCAGCGCGGCTTCCACGGTGTAGGAGCTCAACCGCTCTTCAGCGCGGTGCACCGGCAGGCCATAGCGGCCTTCGAGCTGACGGCAGAAGCGCTGCGCGGCGCGGCTCATGTCCTGTTCGCTGCCATCCATATGATACGGTATTCCCACCACCAGCGCGCCCGGCCGCCATTGCGCGAGCAGCGTACTGATGGCCGACCAGTCCGGTTTGCCGTCGCGCGCGCGCACCGTGGTCAGGGCGGTAGCGGTCGCCGTGAGGGTCTGGCCCACGGCGACGCCAATACGTTTGCGCCCATAATCGAACCCGAGCAGTGTGAGGGTGCGCGGGTCGTCGGTCTGTCGCAGTTGTTTTGCCATCAGGCGTGGCCGGCGTCCCCCGAGAGCAGATCCAGGTTCACGCCCAGCGAGGCGGCGGCGGCGCGCCAGCGTTCGTCATCCGGGGTAGAGAACAGAATCTGCGGGTCCGCCGGCCCGCTCAACCAGGCGTTGCCGGCCATCTCCTCCTCCAGCTGTCCGGCGCCCCAGCCGGCATAACCGAGTGTGACCAGAGCGCGATCCGGCCCTTCGTTACGGGCGATAGCGTGGAGAATATCGATCGAGGAGGTGATGCCGATACGATCGGTGACTTTCAGCGTCGCTTCCCAGTCTCCCAGCGGGTCGTGCAGCACAAAACCGCGGTCCTGTTGTACCGGGCCGCCCAGATGCACCGACATCTGGCGGGCCTCGAGCTCGGCATTGTCCAGGTGGACCTGCTGGAGAATTTCACCCAGGCGCATACCAAGCGGCCGGTTGATCACCAGTCCGAGGGCGCCTTCGTCGTTATGTTCGCAAATATAGGTGACCGAATGGTAAAAATTGGGATCCTCGAGGCCGGGCATGGCGATGAGGAACTGGTTGGTCAGGTACTGCGTCTCTACCATATTTACAGTATCAGTGAGCTATGGGGATTTCACAAGGGGCGCAACACTAGCGCTGCGTCGCTCAATCGCTCTGCAGACGGTTGCCGCTGGTGAAAACCCAGGTACGGGTAATATACATGACATCTGTTTCCTGCTTGATATCCTCCGGGAACGGCGCAAAGGGCGCCGCCAACTTGACGATACGGACCGCGGCGTCGTCCAGAATCTTGTGGCCGGACGGCTTGCGGATGGTGATTTCCCGCACCGTACCGTCCGGGTAGATAGCCACCTGGACAATAAGTTTGCCGGAGAGATTCCTGCGTCGCGCCGCATCGGGGTAGTTCAGGTCGCCGACCCGTTCGACTTTGGCCACCCAGTCGCGCATGTAGCTGGCATATTTGAATTCCTTGGTGCGTGCGGAGATGAATTTGCTCTTCGGCGTCTTGGAATAAACCTGCAAATTCTGATGGATCTCCCGGTTCAGCGCCAGCATTTCCATGCTGCGGCTGATCAGTTCCTCGGCACTGGCCGCGGCGGGTTTTTCCTCGATTTTGGCCGGCTCACGGCTGCGGGTCTCTTTGCGGGCGGTCTTGGCTGTCAGGACCGGGGCGGGTGCCGGGGGGGTGACACGGGCCGGCCTCGGGGGTGGCGCCTGCTCCACGGTCTGTTGTTTGGGGGGTACTTTTTCCTCGGTGTTGCCGGCGCCGTCCTGACTGCTCTCGGCCAGATAATCGGAGTCCTGCGGAGCTTTGGCGGCTTTACGGTTGACTACGGTAATGTCCAGCGTCGGCGGGAGGGCGTCTTCCGGGCGACGCTCGAAGACATCGAAGCTGATGCCGAGAATGACCAAAGCGTGAAGCGCCGTGGCGATAAACAGTGTCAAGGCGAGACGGTCAGCGCCGGGGGCTGAATAGGGGGCTTGTGTAGTGGCGTTCATGACCGGCGTCGCTTTTTGCGTCCAAGACCTGACAGTGAGCGTTTCAGCATGCAGTTATTATACCGCGTTCAGGGCGCCAGTTGAGCGTCCAACCGCACGCTTTCCAGGTGGGCCGGCGGCTGTTCAAAATGCACCAGCGGTCGCAGCGCGTCGGTGACGTAGGTGATGCCATCGGTGCCGACCAGCAGAATGTCGTCTACAGACATGGCGCGGGCGATACGCTGCCAGTCGGGCACGCCGGCGACAAACAGCGCCGTGGCCGCGGCGTCGGCCAGCGCGGCGTCGCCCAGCGCGGCGTCGCTCGTGACCACGGTGACCGAATGCACCCCTGCGGCTGGATAACCGCTGCGCGGGTCGAGAATATGCGTGTAGCGTTTGCCGCGATACTCGAAGTAGCGCTCGTAATCGCCGGAGGTGAACACGCAGTGGGCCCCTTCGAGATCCATGCTTGCCAGTACGCCGGCGCCGTCCGCGGACCGTATGCCGATGCGCCAGGGGCGTTCACCGTGGCGACCGCGCAGACACAGATCACCGCCGGCGTTGACGATCAGGTTGTGGATGCCACGCTGTTCCAGCAGGCGCACTGCGGTGTCTACCGAATAGCCTTTGGCAAAGCCACCGAAGTCCAGTTTCACCGCCCGATTGGAGCTGCTGACGCGACCCCCGTCGATGTGTAATTGCAGGGTGCTCGGCGCGGCCTGAACCCAGCGGCGCACCGCAGCGGGGTCCGGTGGGCTATGGCCCGGTGCGTCCTGCTGGAAGCCCCACAATTTCAATAAGTGCCCGATGGCCGGGTTGAACAGGCCGTGGCTGAGTCGCTCGAAGCGCTGGCCCAGTTCGATGAGGTGGACGATGGAGGCGTCGACTTGCTGGCTGCGGCCGGCGGCAATCGCCTGATTGAGCGAGTCGAGTTCGCCGCGTTGCCAGGCATGCCAGTCGTGATGCTGTTGCTGGAACAGCGCGTCGACCGCCTCGACGGCCTGTCGCGCTTGCTGCGGTTCGACGCCGTAGAGGCTGATATCGACCAGGGTGCCGAAGGCCATCAGTTGTTGCTCGTAGGTGTCTTGCCGAGCTTGTCCGCAGCCGATCAGCGTGAGCGCCGCAAAGGCGGCAAGAACCAGGCGTAAACCGTTCACCGCGGGGAGGGTTGCAGTTTTTCGGCAATGCTGTCCATCAACTGCCCGGCAATATCCAGCCCGTAAATCCGGTCCAGTTCGCGGATGCACGTGGGGCTGGTGACATTGATTTCGGTCAGATAATCGCCAATCACGTCAAGGCCGACGAACGTCAGACCCCTGGCGCGCAATTCCGGTCCGACCTGGGCGCAGATCCAGCGGTCGCGCTCGCTCAGCTCGACGCCTTCGCCGCGCCCGCCGGCGGCCAGGTTGCCCCGCGTTTCCCCTGCCGCGGGGATGCGCGCGAGGGCGTAGGGGACCGGCTCCCCATCGATCATCAGGATACGTTTATCGCCGGCGCTGATGGCCGGAATAAACGTTTGTGCCATGGCGCTGCGCTGCCCGAGATCGGTGAGGGTTTCGAGAATTACGCTGATATTCGGATCTCCGGCGCGAACCCGGAATATCGAACTGCCGCCCATGGCGTCCAAGGGCTTAAGGATGATATCCGCCTGCTGGTCCAGAAAGCTGCGCAGCCGGGCCGGGTCGCGGCTGACCACGGTGGGAGCACAGCACTGAGGAAAGCGTGCCGTAAACAATTTCTCGTTGCTGTTGCGCAACGCTTCGGGGCGATTGACCACCAGGGCTCCGGCCAGCTCGGCCTGCTCAAGAATGTAAGTGGTATAGAGAAATTCCAGATTCAGCGGGGGGTCCTTGCGCATCAGAACCACATCCAGCTCGGCCAGGGGCCGATCGAGCGGCTCGTCGAGTTCGAACCAGTCCTGCTGTTGATCCTGCACCCGCAGGCGGCGCATGCGGGCCAATGCCGTAGCGTCGCGCAGATACAGATCCGGCTGTTCCATATAGAACAATTCCCAGTCACGTGCCTGGGCGGCGAGCAGCATAGCGAAGCTGCTGTCTTTGTAGACTCTGATGGACTGGATAGGATCCATCAAGATACCCAGCTGGACGCTCATCGGTGTTCCACCGTTGGCGGATGGGGTTTACAGAATGTGAACGAATTCATAAGTGTAAAGTTTACTGTCGAGCGGACGATAGAAGCGTGTAGCCGTCATTGTAGCGTAAATCTGTCGGCAAATCGGGCGCTTGAAGTACGCCTGGGTTGACGGTGGCAACTGTCGCTCGGCGGGCGCGACATAGGACATCACAATTGGGTCAGGTATGAGCCGTATGCAAACCATTGTAGATCCAGAAGAAACGCAAGAAATCGAGCCGTCGGACGAGCGCAGTGACTCGGCCATGGCGAGCTCCGGTGTCGGGGTTCTGAAAGTCATGATTATTGACGACTCGAAAACCATCCGGCGCACCGCCGAAAGCCTACTGAAGAAAGAAGGTTGCGAGGTGGTCACCGCCACCGACGGTTTTGAGGCTCTGGCGAAAATCGCCGATGAAAAACCGGACATCATCTTTGTCGACATCATGATGCCGCGTCTGGACGGTTACCAGACCTGCGCGCTGATCAAGAACAATCAGGTTTTCAAAGACACGCCGGTCATCATGCTATCGAGCAAGGACGGTTTGTTCGACCGCGCGCGCGGGCGAATTGTCGGTTCCGATCAGTACTTGACCAAACCATTTACCAAGGACGAACTGCTGGGTGCGATTCGTAGCCACGTACAGGTACAGGGTAAGTATTGACAGGTAATGCCAGGGCATCGATTTGCCCTTGGGCGCAGTAACCAAACAAGAGGTAACACCAATGGCACAGATATTGATCGTTGATGATTCGCCGACCGAAGCACACGTTCTGAAGGGCATACTGGAGAAGAACGGCTTTGATGTCGAAACCGCGGAGAACGGCACCGAGGGCATTGAGCGGGCGCGGGAGATCAAGCCGGACCTGATCCTGATGGACGTGGTGATGCCGGGTCTCAACGGTTTTCAGGCTACCCGACAGCTGACCAAAGACGCCGACACCAAGGATATACCGGTAATTATCGTAACCACCAAGGACCAGGAAACGGATCGGGTCTGGGGCCTGCGTCAGGGCGCGCGGGATTTCCTCACCAAGCCGGTTGGCGAAAAAGTGCTCATGGAAAAAATCAACAACGCGCTTGAACTGGTCTAGAGGCGGGTAGGCTATGACCGCTCACGCATCTCAATCGCCACTGCAACGATTGGCCTGTCTGGAGAGGTTGTGCCTTGAGCACGCCCTCGGGTTACCGCAGCAACAGCAAACCGAGGAAGAGTGGATCGGTATCGGTTTCCGTCTTGGCGATCTGCACCTGGTGGCACCACTCGGCGAGGTGTCTGAAATCCTCGCGCCGCCAAGTCTCTCGCAGGTGCCGCGCACCAAACGATGGGTGTGCGGTATCGCCAACGTGCGAGGCAATCTGATGCCGATCATGGATCTGCAGGGTTATCTGCACGACACAGCGCCGTCGCTCAATCGTCGCAGCCGCATCCTGGTGGTCAATCATCGGGGGGTGTATTCGGGGCTGGTGGTGGACGCGGTGCTCGGGCTGCGTCACTTTCGTGAAGAGCAGCGCTGCGATGAGTTGCCCGGCCACGACGAGCAAGTACACGAATATATGGCGCACGGGTTTCGTATCGGCGCCGAACATTGGGGTGTGTTCAGCATGCACAAGCTTGCCGAAACGCCGCAATTTTTACAGGCCGCGGTGTAGCTGGCACCGGGTAGCGCGTTCAATTCGGGGTTTTGGTAAACATCTGGGAAGAAGCTAGTCGATTAGGTCAGGAGACGAGACATGAGCACAGCAAAGCAACCCCACGCCAAGGTGGGTTCACACAAACGGACGATGTACTTGATTGCAGCTTTGTTGCTGTCGTTGAGTTCCATGGTTGGCGTGTTCTGGTATGTTGGCATTCAAGCCGACTACGATAAGGAATACATCGGTTATACCAGCGAGCAGCAGGTGTTGTCGCAGCAGGTGGCGAAATACGCGCTCGAGGCGTCCAATGGGGTGACCGATGCATTCGCTCAGTTGACATTGTATCGCGACAGATTTGAAGACGCGCTGGACAAAGAGCGCAACGGCAACGTGGCCACCGGTCTGCCGCCGAGTCGCGAGTCAGTCGATGACGATCTCTCAGCGCTGGAGAAAAACTGGGCGAGCTTTCGCAAGAGTGTCGATTTTGTGCTCGGTTCCAAAGAAACGGTGGCGGTCGCGGTCGCGGAGATCGGCGGCGTCATTAACGAAGTTATCCCCAAACTGCAAGCCTACGATGAGGAAATCGTCAATATCCTGCTGGACAAAAAGGCCGACCGGACGACCATCAACCTGGCGACCCGCCAGCTGATGCTCAGCCAGCGTATCGTCAACAACGTCAATCTCGCGCTGAACGGCGAAAATGTCGAAATGGCCATTGAGCGCTTCTCCGAGGACGTGCAGGAATACGGCACCGTATTGGACGGTATGGTTCGCGGCAACGACGTCATCGACATGATCAAGAACCCGGAAGTTCAGGCCAAGCTGTTTGAAACCTCCATGCTGTTCAAGACTGTGTCCGACAACGTCGAAGA
>JASBSN010000070.1 GCA_030148915.1 Thiogranum sp. | reverse complement strand
CAGATAGCCTCGCCGGCGGAACAACCAGTTGCCGCTGGACTCTAGCTCTTCTTTAAGTGCCATCAATTACAGCGCTCTGATTAACGTTTGTCATCCCCGCCGCGCGCAGGCCGGCACCCTGGCGCGGGCAGGCGCCCTAGGGCGATACGACCAGCCAACAGGCTAAAGCTAGCATAACCGGGCTTGTCGCAACCTTACCATTTCGTAACTTACAGATGACGGAGCGCCTGCCGCGGCGGCTTCGATTTGCGCCGCCGCGCCGATTTTTGTACCTAAAACTTGCGCTTTATTGATGTGGGTCAAGCGACTGCCGGCTTACATTCAAGATTATTCTGGCTGGACCGCCACTCAGCAATGAATGGAATAACGGGAGTAAATTCGTGGCGAAAACCTATACCGAGCTGTTCAATAACGGTCAGCACCGCTGTATCAGCTTTCATGATCTTGTCTCGGGCGACGGCATCCAGGCCAACCAGTTTCTAGTCGTGGACAACCATCATGCGGCGCTGATTGACCCGGGTGGCGACCTGACCTATACACCACTGAAAATCGCGGTCAGCGGCCTGCTACGGTTAAAGGATCTGGACTATATCATCGCCTCCCATCAGGACCCGGACATCATCGCCTCGCTCGGCCGCTGGATGACGAATACCGACGCCAGCGTGGTCACCTCCAGTCTCTGGTCGCGTTTCCTGCCGCACCTGATCTCAGATTTTGCCAACAACACGATGACGCGCGATTTCAGCGAACGGATCATTTCTCTGCCCGATGAAGGCGGCGGGATTAGGCTGGGTAATGCGCAGCTGATTGCGCTGCCGGCACATTTTCTGCACTCGGTGGGCAACTTCCACTTCTACGACCCGGTCAGCCGCATTCTCTTTTCCGGGGATATGGGAGCCTCTATCGGTGGAAGCCCGCTACCGGTAAGCGACTTCGCGGCCCATATTCCGTTGATGGAGCCCTTTCATAAACGCTATATGTGCTGCAGAAAGGTGTGCCGTCTCTGGGTCGCCATGGTCAGAGGCATGGACGTCGAGATGATCGTTCCACAACACGGGCCGGCCTTCACGGGTGCGGCCATGGTGAACCGTTTTCTCGACTGGATCTCGGAGCTGGAGTGTGGTATCGACCTGCTGACCCAAGACGACTATCAGCTAAGCATGGCGATTGCCTGAGCACCTCGCCTCCCTAGACCCGCGTCTCAGGTCTCCCATCGCAGCGGAGGTTGGGGTAGAATTCCGTTTTTCTCAAATAGGCGCTGCATATTTGTTGTTCGTTGCACCTCTATTTTTCCGCCAATTCCGGTTGTTGCTTGTTGCCGTCTGTAGTGTCGCGTCGGTGTAAAGCATAGCGCTAGCTCTAGGCTTTAAACAGCGCGGCTTTTGCCTCAACAACACCGTTTTCCCGAAGGAACACTATCCATGAAGAGCACTGTCAGGCATGCGCTTGTTGTCGCATGTATTATCGACGCCATGGCCTTTACCGGCGCCGCCCGTGCCACCAACGGTTATCAGCTGATCGGTACCGGGAGTTATCAAAAATCGCTGGCCGGCGCTGTCACCGCCGCCCCGGGTTCGGCCATGACCGCGGTCAGCAACCCGGCGGGCATGGCCCGTCTGGAAGACCGTGCCGACTTTTCCATGGAGGCCTTCATGCCGTTCCGCTCGGTGGATTATTCGGCCTTGGGCGGCGAGAAAGTCGATTCGGACGTGACCCTTTACGGGGTACCTTCCCTGGGCTGGAAGGGACCGGTCGGCGAATCCGGAAAGCTGTGGTTCGGTGGCGGCATGTACGGTACTTCGGGACTCGGGGTGGATTATCCGCAAACCCAGCTGACGCCGGCGATGGGCGGCGTACTTTGGGACGGTTACAGCTCGATTGCCTTCTGGCAGATGGCGCCGGCGCTGGCCTGGAGGGCGACCGACAAGCTGGATCTCGGGATTTCTCTTAACATTGATTATCAGCAAGTGGCCTTTCAGCAGCGCACGCAGGACAGCGCTGGAACCACGACCAGCAATTTCGATCTCAGCAAGGGCGCGCAGGGCTTCGGGATCGGTTTCACTGTCGGCGCCCTGTACGCCGTCAATAACCGGCTGACGCTGGGCATCAGCTATAAGTCCAAGCAGGTGTTCTCTGATTTGGAATACAATCTGGCCACGGGCGACATCGACCCGGGCGGCTCGCCCTTGCCGGCAGGCCGGTACGCGCTGGATCTCGACTACCCGCAGCAATTGGCCACGGGGCTTGCTTACCAGCTGAACGACAGGCTTACGCTGTCAGCGGATCTCAAATGGATCAACTGGGCCGATACCATGGACAAACTCACGGTGTCCGGGCCGGGCGGTATCGCCGTGCCCATGGATCCCAAGTGGGATGATCAAACCGTTTTCGCGGTGGGTGTACAGTGGGCGCTCAGCGACACTTGGAACCTGCGCGCCGGTTATAACTATGCGAAATCGCCGATCTCCCAGGCGTATGTTCAACGCAATCTGATTCTGCCGGCGGTGGTCGAACAACACTTCACTGTCGGCGGAGATGTAAAACTCGACAAGCGTTGGGACTTCGGCTTTCATTTTATGTTCGTGCCGGAGAAAACGATGAAGGTCACCGCTACAAGCGATCCGAACATGGCCGTGGTTCCGACCGGCGCCACCACCTCGATGTACCAGATTTCCGTAGGCGCCAATCTCGGCTATCGCTTTTGAGAGGCACGGCCGGGTCAGCCGAGTTAACCTGGGGCGGTAGCGGGGGCAGCCATGTTCGTTCGCAACCAGTCGCCGATGTTCTCGGCTGACTGAGGGCGGGCCAGGTAGAAACCCTGGCCTCTGGCGCATCCCTGTGCCACCAGCCAGCTCAGTTGCTGTTCGGTCTCGATGCCTTCGGCGACCACGTCCAGGTTCAGTCCGTGCGCCATGGAGATGATGGTGGAGGCAATCTGTGTGTCGTCCTTGTCTTCGGGTATGTTGCGCACGAAGGAACGGTCGATCTTTAGGGTATCGATCGGCAGCTGCTTGAGGTAACTGAGGCTGGAGTAGCCCGTGCCGAAGTCGTCGATAGACACCTTGAGGCCTGCGCTTTTCAGTTGGTTGAAAACATCGGCCACTTTATCGGTAAGATCGAGGAAAATCCGCTCGGTGATTTCCAGTTCGAGGTACTGCGCACCGAGGCCGGCGTTGCGCAGCGCCGAGGCCACGGTAGAGAGAATTTTGGCGTGTTCAAACTGTCTCGAGGAGACGTTGACGGCGACCCGAAACCGCCCCAGCCCCTCGGTGTGCCACTGACGTATCTGCGCACAGGCGTGTTCCAGCGCCCATTCACCTAACGGCACAATAAGCCCGGTTTCTTCCGCCAACGGAATGAAACTGTCCGGCGGGACCAGACCCCGCTCGGGATCCTGCCAGCGCATGAGCGCCTCCATGCCGACGATGCGGCGATCGTCCAGGCTGAATATCGGCTGATAATGGAGTCTCAGCTCATCGCGCTCGAGTGCATGGCGCAGACGGGTTTCCAGGTTGAGGCGCTTGCGTACGCGATCGGTGAATTCCGCGTTATAGAACTGATAGTTGTTGCCGCCCTGAGCTTTGGCCTGGTACATGGCGACATCGGCGTCCTTCAGCAGGCCTTCGCTGGTGAGATCGTCCTCGGGATACAGGGCTATGCCGATACTTATTGACGAATAGATCTCCGTCACGCCGATGTCGACCGGCTCACTCATGCACGAGAGCATGCGCTCGGCCAACTGATCGATAGCGGATAAGTTGACGACTCGGGGGATAATCGCCACGAACTCGTCACCGCCGAAGCGATAAATGCTGTCTTCCTCTCGCAGACAGCGCTTCAGACGCTGTGCCACATGCACGATGAGTTTATCACCGGCATCGTGACCGAGACTGTCGTTAATGGTCTTGAAGCGATCGATGTCGATAAACAACACCACGATCTTATTGTCCTGGCGGCGGGCCGCGGCAATGGCCGTAGTCAGCCCGTCGGCGAACGAGACCCGGTTGGGTAAGCCGGTGAGCGCATCGTAGTGCGCCAGACGGTCCAGACGTATCTGCGTCTGGCGCCTGTGATCGACTTCCGCCCGCAACTCGCGGGTTCGCACCGCGACCTGTCGACGCAGCAACACCGCCAGCCCCCCCGTGAGCATCAATACACCCAGCAAGGCCGGGACGAGCCACAGCAACCAGCGTGGGAAGTCGGCCTGCGGCGACTGATTCATCCAGCGCTGCAACGCCTCGTAGTAGGCTGAATCCTTGTCACCCTTGAGCGCTTCCAAACCTTGGTCCAGCGCCTCGAGGATGGCCTTATGCTCGTCGTGTGGCGCGGCGTAATGAATGTTAATGGGGTTAAACACGATCCCGGTTTCCGCCAGGTGATAGGCATTGGCGTTCAGCGCACCAAAAAGCCGGTTGACCACGCCCGCATCGGCATCGCCCTTACGCACGCTTTGCAGCACGTCGCTGAATTTCTCGCGCTCCAGCAACTCGACTTTGACGCCGAACTTGTGCGCCAGGTTCTCGAAGGCCCGCGCATGTATATTGTTGCGCATCACCGCCACCTTTTTTCCCTCCAGATCAAGCAGCGAGCCGATACGTGAATCAGCGCGGGCATAGATCAAACCCCAGTTGCTGATGATCGCGTTGCGGGTGAAGGCATACTTCTCCGCCCGGGGCTGGGAGTAAGCGATGGCGCTGAGCAAATCTATCTGATGACGGTCGAGCCGCTGCAGGAGATCGGCGAACGATCCGGGCACGAACTCCAGCCGCCAGCCTCTATCAGAGGCGATCGACCTGAGGGTATCAACGGCTATACCGTGCCATTGACCGTCCTGATCCTGCAAGACAACCGGCGGATTGTTCCAGACGCCGACGCGAATTTTCAGCCCGGGCTGATCGCTCAGCTCGTGCGCCGAAACGCCGGCGGCAGCACATGCCAACAATAAGGCCAAAAATGATTTACGCATGCCGTTGCCCGGATTATCCGTCCTCATTATCGTTTTTAGTATAATGTGATTGTATTCAGTATCATGCTATCGACCCGGGGGAGACCAAGCTTTAAGCCTTCGCCGACCCGCTGCAGGCACATCGCCGGCGGCGCAAAGCGAGCGAAACGCCCCGGGGTCAGCAAATACGCTCAGTTTAGGTCTCTGCCGGCACCCAAACGAAGGTGAGACCGGATCTGATCGCGCACCGCGGCGGGCACGCCCGCCCGGTCGGCGTAATCACCCCACCGCGAGACCACCGTCTTGACCTCGGCGAGAATGGCCTCGGCACGCCCCCGCTTCATTGAGGCGGTCCTGGCGCAGGCCTTGAAATCCTCCAGAGTGAAATCACCCCGTTTTCCGTTCACGGTCATCTGATGGCTGGCCGTCCAGCTGCCGGCGGGGTTAAAGCTGTAGGTCATATCGAAGGCCGGCGACAGTGACCATTGACCCGCTTTGTCCATGAGAAAGGCGATGTTCTTGACGTGATCGTCCTGATTGCGGGCGACGATGTTAAACACCATACGGCGAAACTGCTCTTCAACGGCGCGCATAGGCAGCGCCAGTTGTCTGATCACCAGCAGCGCCTGTTCATAACTGTAGGCCCCGGCCATGTTGAAATCGAAATGCGCCAGAGCACCGAGTGATTGCATATGGAGTTTCTCTCCGCCGCTCAGTCGGTCGAAACGGCGGGTCATGAAATGCCGTCGGCCGTTTTCCTCGAACAGCCGGCACTCGCTGATATCGATACCACAGTCTTTTGCCATCAGATAGTAGGCGTATTCAATCGCGCCATAGCCCTGCGGGTCTTCCAGCTCTTTGTCCTTGTTCCCGCTGACGCCGTCAAATTTAAGCAGCCAGTATTCAAAGCCCTCCCCGGCCGTTATCTGTCCAGAACGCACTTCGTTGCTCGCCGGATTCCAGGCGATCACCGCCTTGGCCCGGGCGCCACCGGCCGAGGTGCCGACACGCAAAATGTCGCTCAATGCCTGGTCGTTGCTGTGCTCGTCGAAGGAGACCTGAAAGTCGTTGCGATGGGTAAGTACTACCGAGGCCAGTTCGACCAGCTCGCCGATCTGTATCTCGTTGACTTCGCGCGCTCGCGGACCTGTGGCGGGGGCGAATTCCAACGCGCCCATGCCGCGCTCACCGGTATAACAGAGCCGCTCGATGGCGTTGAAGGAACCGGGCGGCCGGCCCTGGGTGGCCAGCCAGGCATCGATCAGTGCATTACCGAACCGATCAGGCAGCGAATCGGACAACAACCCGGGCAAACCGTGAAAGCTTTTTGGCGGCAGCTCGGGATAGCGGTACACACGGCGGGAAAGCGGCATGGTCAACGGGGATACCTCAATGCCGCTGTCGGCAAAAGCCGGCGCATACTCAAAGGCCGCGACGCTTTGGTCGGGCTCTAGCGACACCGCGCCGATGGTCCGGCCCCACAGCCTGACCTCGGCCACACTGCTCATTTCTGCTCATCCCACGACCAGGGCTCATCGGCGCCTTGCCCGGCGCGGCGCGACGAAGCACGCTGCCGCACCTTGCCTTTTTGCTTGAGCAAATCCATTGGCCTTGGCGCGCTCTGGGGAAACACGCGCTCCAGATCCGTCAACAGCCCCAATACCCGAAATACCCGTATCAGGCCCGACAGATGCACCGAGGCACCGGCTTCGATACGCTCGACGGTGCGCTTGGCAAGGCCCGCCTGTTCGGCCACCTCTGCCTGGGTTAATTGCAGATCCAGGCGGCGCCGGGCCAGCCGGGCGCCGATTTCGACCAGCACCGCATCGTCGCTAAGAAGTTCGGATATTTCCATAGTCGCCAATTTTAACGATTAATACTCATATAGCTCAGTATTTCGAATAATTTGACGATTTATATTAAATATTAGCTCGAATGTCAACTCGCAATTTCTGACGAATTATCCCTATAAAGTGGTTTATTTCGACAAAATTGACGATTTAGCAAAAATAATCAAGTCAACGCTCTTTGCTCCATCACTCTCCCTGTTGCTCAATGCTCTCACGCTGGCGGGCGAGGGCCTCGTCGAGGGTCTTCTGTACCCCCTGGGCTTTCTCCAGCGCCTGCACCTGGGAGCTGAAGACATTATCGTCCGGCACACGGCTGTCGGTCGGCGCGGCGTCAGGCGCGGGCGCCTGCGCGTCACCGCAACCACTCACGGCAAAGACACAACTGCAAAGCACCAGCGCTATCCATCGGAACATATGGATTTCCTCTCCTCGAAGCGTTTGTATCCTCAGTGACCATTTCCGTACCATGCGCGTCAATCAGGCCGATATCAACAAAAAATCTGAGACAACATGGGCATTCGCGACCGCCTCTGAAGGCGCTGATTACCTCCGAACACGTCACCGCCCGCGGTATTCGCTACCAGGGGCTTGTGGAGCAACACAAACGCGCCAGCATCGCCGGCGCCTCTCGGTTATGGTAGTCGTTGCTTGGGGGGGTCGCCTGGTGGTAGACGGGGTGTGAGACTGCAACTGTGCAACCCTCTGCGCTTTTAAGCTGATGAGCGTACTCAGGCCTGCGCCGGAGCACGCTCAACGCCAGCTAGGGTCTACTGGCTACTGACGGGTTGCACTGGTACCGGCCTCCTGCAGATCCCGTTGGACTTGCTTCGCGGCATGCTGCGCGGTTTCGCGCAGATCGTCGTATTTTTCGTCGACAGCCTCCGCCGCTTTACCGGTGACCTGATCACTCGAGGAGCCTAACAGGCGGTCTTCTGCCTCAGTCGGGGGCACCAGAGCTCCGATCGCAGCACCGAATGCGACGCCCAGCGCACCCACCATCAGCGGCTGATCGCGCATCAGCGCTTGCACGCTCTGTTGGGCGTTAAGCGCCTGTTCGCGCATGCCCTCCCCAGCGGCAGCGGCTTGGTCACTGAGCGCCGAGTGCGCCTGCCGAGCGCCGGCTTTAAGCTGGTCGGCCTGCGCGGACATTTTATCCCCGCTGGCAGACAACCCATCTCTCACGCGCGCTTTCAGGCCGGCCCCATCGCTGCTTCCTGCTGCTGGGCTCGCGCTGCGGTAACCAGAAGCCGAGTGGTTAGTACTTGTTGAAGACATCATCCAGGCGACCCCGATGCCGGTAAGCAACAAGGGCAACGGGTTATGCTTAATCTGTCCACCCAAGTTGCGACCGAACTCGCCTCCGTGCTCACGGGTCATACGCAACGCCTGGTCCAGTAATTCGCCCGGCGACAATTTGCTGCCAAGGGCATCCACCGTATGACCAAGACGCGCCCGTGCCTGGTCGACTTCGCGCTCGAGCGTATCAGGGTCCTTATTTTGCTCTGTCGTCGTGTTCGATGTGGTCATGGTACATTCCTTTTTACTGTATCTTTATCTTTCTCAAGTGCATCCACAGTGCGCTGTGGAACTAACTCGCGAGGCTCCATCTTACGTTTACCGGCGTTGACCAGGACCATGCCAATAACCACAGCGACCGCGCCTACCACGCCCGAAGCTGCCCACGACGGCATGACCTGCGCTAGCGCAAAGACAACCGCCAGCAATAGGAACAAGCCTCCGGCAAATGCCAGCCCGATACCGGCGGATAACCCCGCCACGCCTTTTTTCAGCTCCGCTGCCTCTTCCCTGAACTCGGCCTTGGCAAGCGCGACTTCACTGCTGAACAACCGGGACAAATCATCCGCCAGTTGGCGGATCAATCCCGGTACGGAACCGGTTAACGGCTGCGATGGCGGCGCGGAATCGAACCCTGGCTCCGCCCCTTCGCCAGCATGCTGAACCGCCGCGCCCGGAATAGCGCCGCCGGTGTGAATTGCCCGCTCATTCATCGCAGTTCCTCCCTATGAGTCCGCCCCGGGGGTGCGCTGTCAGAGGCCGGCGCACTTGAGCCACCGGGCGAGCTTTGGCGCGAGCCAGGCCCACCCGCCGAACCTGCGGGATTCGCTCGAGGTTTCCGGCTATCCTCCCGCTGCTCGGAGGCTTTCAGAAAGCGCGACAAGCCGAACCCGAGCACGACGCTGCCCAACGTAAAGGCCGCGGGGTTATCTCGGGCAAAACTGCGCGCTTGTTGCGCCAAATTATCGATACTCCGGTCACGAAGCTGATTAGCGAACTTTTCCATTCCCGCGCTGAGCTGTGTCGCATATTGCGCAAGCCCGTCCCTGTCGTCGTCGCTAAGAGAGGTAGCCGCCGCGTTAACGGCCTCGGACAGTTTGCTGACTTCCTCTGCCGATTGATCAACACCGCTCTGGGCGTGCTCCTTAACTTCCGCCTTCGCTTTTGCTCCAGCCGATTTAGCTTTACGCTGCACAGAATCCTTGACGCTTTGCGCATCGCGCTTGGCCTGCTCGGCCACTTCAGCTGAGCCCGTTTTCCCGGCCGGGTCTACGGCGCTCGATTCGTTACGGGCCGGATCGTTGGAATTAGCCATGCGCTTCTCTCCTCGCACCCCAGCGGGCGCGCTGAAACCGGGGACAGCCCATGTGCTCAGTCCAGTGCATCTTTAACCTCGCCTTTGGCTTCTTCCACATGACCCTTAATTTGCTGCGCCTTACCTTTGTTCTCCATTTCGTGGTCATCTAGAGCTTCGCCGGTTTTTTCCTTGGCTTTGCCGGAGACCTGATCGAGTTTTCCCTTTGCTTTATCCGATGTACCTGACATGTGCTGACTCCTTTTCCTGTCTGTGAAATTTAGCTGTGTCCTGACCTGCTGGCGGATGCCAACCGGTAGCAGCAGAATAACCGCTGCAAGTAACAGACCAGTTACGCCCGCCGCCAGGAATAAAGGCTATCGCGCTATTCTATCGCCCTATTTTTTTACGCTGAGAGCGAAGCGACTGCACGCCACAGGGTGGGCGACACGCACTTGGCGTGTAAGAATTGCAAGACAACGAAAATATTACCAACCGGCGTTTACCGGCGCGCGAAGACAGCGGCGGTTATTCGCGCGCCCCCTGTTCTATTTTCTGTGCTTCAGCCCAATCCTGACCTTGCGCTGAGGGCGCATCCTGTTCGGCCTGCGCCTGGGGCTGATAGGCGAGTTCGAATAAGGCCGGGAAGTGATCGGAG
The DNA here is from genome assembly GCA_030148915.1 of Thiogranum sp. Classification (GTDB taxonomy): domain Bacteria; phylum Pseudomonadota; class Gammaproteobacteria; order DSM-19610; family DSM-19610; genus Thiogranum. The sequence goes on along the minus strand of JASBSN010000070.1, from coordinate 20,999 downwards.
CCGATAGCGCCAAGCCGCTTAAGCGCGACCAGTCGAAAATGCTCCGAGTGGAAGACGTGATCGAGGGGAAAACGGATGAACGGCAGCTTGGCGTTAAAGGTGCTGTACAAGCCGCGTCCGATGCGCGGGTCCAGCAAGGCGCTCAGGCGCTGAAACAAGTTCGTGGTATGCGACCAGGCCACGTCGTTGAGGTCGCCTGCGACCAACACCGGTTCGTCCAGGGCGCGCACTTCACGACCGACCAGCACCAGCTCCGCATCGCGGTTGATGGTGTCCTGGCTGGGCCGCGGCGGACGCGGATGAAGACAAAACAACGCCAGGGGGGTAACGCCCGGCACGCCGAGGCGGGTGACAATAGAGGGCACCGTATCTTCCACCAGGTAGCGTACACTCGGCTCGCGCAACGGGTAACGCGAGTACAACAGCATGCCGTAAGTGTTGTCCTGCGGCACCTTGACGCTGTAGGGCATGTCATTTTCGAGGCCGCGCAGTTGCCGCTCCCACCAATCATCGGTCTCCACCGCCAGTAACACGTCCGGCTCGTACCGCGCCACCAGCTGCCTCAGGGCCTCGGCGTCGCGATTGTCCTGCAATACATTGGCGACCATTACCCGCACATGGGCCTCATCCCGGTCTGTGGCCCATTGGGTCTGTACCGGGTGCAACACCGTGTAAGGCCAGATACGCTTCAGCTGAATCCCCAGAGCAACCACCAAGCCCAGCCCGAGCCATACCCCGGTCATCCCCTGCGGTCCGAAGCTCGGCCACGCGAGCAGTAACAATAGGGCCAGCGTGGCGAGTTGCAAGCGCGGAAAGTCAAAACCCCGGATCCACCAAGCGTGGGAACGCACCAGCGGCACACCGGAGGCCACTATGAGTAACACCGCAATGACCCCCACAACCCACGACATCGTTCCCTCCTTGGCCGCTCACCGCGCGAAACCCGCCGCGGATCACCGCTGGCCAGCGACCCCTGATTTTCGTTATCGGGACGAGAGTAACCTTTGGGTCTCGCCGGAATCAACTGTCTTGTCCTTCAGCCACGCTGCAATCGGCTGAACTTTCGTTTTCGCGTTATACTGCCCGGCGTCGGCCCGGGATGCGTGGGCCCCCGCCCCGGATTAACGACAGGCACTTTGTGAAACGAATTGCGGTTTTTGCCGATGTGCAGAACATCTACTACACCACCCGGCAGGCCTATGGCCGCCGGTTTAATTACCGCGTTCTTTGGCAGCGCATAAGCCAGACAGGCGAGGTGGTTTTCGCCACCGCATATGCCACGAACCGCGATGACGATCAGCAGAGAAAATTCCAACGGGCGCTCAAACACATCGGTTTCGCGATCAAACTAAAACCTTATATACAGCGCAGCGACGGCTCGGCCAAAGGCGACTGGGACGTGGGTATCGCCATAGACGTGATGGCGACCGCGCCACAGGTAGATACCGTTATCCTGCTGTCCGGCGACGGGGATTTCGATCTATTAATGGAAAAAATCAAAACCGACTATGCCGTCAGCGCCGAAGTCTACGGGGTACCCGGCCTCACCGCCCACTCGCTGATGGCCGCGGCCACCGTCTATCACCCCATCGAAGAGGATTTATTGCTCTAAGGAACCTCAGATCAATTCGTCACACCTGTTGTCAATCCGTCATACCGGCGCAGGCCGGTATGACGCATTATGGACACCCCTGGATGACTCACTTCGTTCGCCCTTCGGGTCGCCCTGCGGCCGTGCAACGCGCAAGCGCTGTTGTCTGGCCTACGCCAGAATGACGCACAGAGAATGATTCAGCGGCCCCCTTAGAGCCATATAGATGAATACCGAGATGACCAGCACAGCCTTTGCTTCCCTTCCCCTGCCGGCCGACGTTTTAGCCAATATCCGCTCACTGGACTACCGCGTCATGACGCCGATACAGGCCCAAAGCCTGCCGGCGATTCTGGCGGGTAAGGATCTACTCGCCCAGGCCAAAACCGGCAGCGGCAAAACGGCGGCCTTTGCCATTGGCCTGCTGCACGCCCTGGAGGCACGCACTTACCGGACCCAGGCGCTGGTCGTTTGTCCCACCCGGGAATTGGCCGATCAGGTCTGTCAAGAGATTCGGCGACTGGCACGGGCCGTGCCCAACATCAAGATTATCACCCTGTGTGGCGGCAAACCGCTGGCGCCGCAATTGAGCGCACTGGCAAACAGCCCGCACATCGTCGTCGGCACACCCGGCAGACTGCTCAAGCACCTGGACAAAGGCTCCTTAGAACTGGGCGGACTGAAAACCCTGGTGTTGGATGAGGCCGACCGTATGCTGGATATGGGCTTTCACGATGACATTATGCGCCTTGTCGAGCGGGCGCCCCGGCAACGCCAGACGCTGTTATTTTCGGCCACCTACCCGGCTGCCATCCAAACCGTCAGTAAAGCCGTGCAGAAAAACCCCGTTGCGGTTCATGTCGAGGCACTGCACACCAATCAACAGATCCAACAGGTGTTCTATGAAATAGAAAAAGGCCAGCGAACCCAAGCGCTCGGTGCAGTAGTGCAACATTACCGGCCTGAATCCAGTCTGGTATTCTGCAACCGCAAACAACAATGCCAGGAACTGACCGACATCTTACGGCAGCAAGGCCTCCACGCGCTGGCCCTGCACGGCGATCTCGCGCAACGGGAGCGCGAGCAGGTGCTGGTACAGTTTTCCAATCAAAGCAGCTCGCTGCTTATCGCCACCGATGTTGCCGCCCGCGGGCTGGATATCAGGAATTTACAGGCAGTGATCAACTTCGAACTGTCACCGGACCCGCAAACACACGTTCACCGCATCGGGCGCACGGGGCGTGCGGGCAACGACGGCCTGGCCATCAGCCTGTTTACGGCTACCGAACACGCCAAAATCGAGGCGATTGAAAGCTATCAAAAAAGCCCGGTGAGAATTACTGACACCACATCGCTCAAGGTCCGCGAGAATTTCAGCCTCACGCCGCCGATGGTCACCCTATGCATCAGTAGCGGGCGTAAAGACAAAGTGCGCGCCGGTGATATCTTAGGCGCATTAACGGCAAACACCGATCTGTCGGGCAAGAACATCGGTAAAATCGACATTGCCGAGCGTCTCGCCTATGTTGCTGTACAACGCCCGGTTGCCAGCCAGGCCTTGAAGATCCTCACAGAAGGGAAAATCAAGGGGCGTAAGTACAAGGTGCGTCAACTGCGTTGAGCCCTCTGCCGGCATCTGAACGCCTAAAGCCGTTTGCCCGCCAGCGTCGGCGCTTTATCGGTGCGGGTTTCCAGTTTAAGATAGCTGACCAGACGCACAGTACCGGCGCTGTGCAGTAACTCGTGTATCCGCGCCACGGCACTGAGTATGTCGCTCAACTCTCCTTCTATGTTGGTACCTGAGGCGTGTGTCTCGAGGATGAAGTCCTGCTCCTGGAGAATCTCGACAACACGGCTTATCTCCTGCCTGACCGACACACCCCGGCCGACCGGCACGACTTGTAATTCAGCGGTGGCTTTCACAGCAAAACCTCACTAACGCATGGACAGGACGCTGACCTTAACACCTCTCGCCCCGGCTCACCGAGAGACGGCGCAAAAACGCAGGCACCGCATTTTTGGGCACCCGTGACAACGCTTGCATGAGCGAAAAAGGTATGCTGTCGATGCGGTGTATACGGCGGATGTCATTGAGCATCACCAGCCAGAGGTGCGCGGTCATTTGCGCATCGGCAAGCGCACGGTGAAAGGTACCGTCGTTGGGCAGCTGGTGGAACGCCACCAGGGTGCCAAGCTTATGGTTGGGCGCATCCGGATACAGGCGCCGCGCCGCCAGCATGGAGCAGGCAAAGGCGCCTTTATAAGCCCTGCTGATACGATAACATTCGGCGTCCAGAAAGCGCCGATCAAACGAGGCATTGTGCGCCACAAGATTAGCGTCGCCGAGAAAATCATTGAACGCCCCCATCACCGCTTCACAGGGTGGGGCTTTGCTCAACATCGCATTGGTAACACCGGTAAAGTGCTCAATAAAGCCACTGATGCGCATGCCCGGATTCATCAAGCCTTGAAATCGGTCGACGATTTCGCCGCCTTCGAGCTTCACCGCCCCTATTTCGATGGCGCGATCGCCCTGATCGGGAGACATACCCGTGGTCTCGAAATCGAGCACTATAACGGTATCCGCGTCCCTGTCCATCAGCCCCGCCATGCGTTTCAGTCCAGGCTCTTGATGATGTAGCCGCCCGATTTTTCGTCCGGAACCAGGGTGATCAGCTTACGCGCCTGAGCCTCTTCCAGTAACTGGCCGAAGGTGCGAAAGCCATGGTAGGTCTCGTCAAAACCGGGCTTGCGACGCTTGAGCGTTTGTTTGACCATCGAGCCCCACACTTTGTCTTCCGCCCCGCGTTCCTTGAACAGTGCCTCGATGGTCTCCACCACCAGGTCCAGGGCGTCCTGGCGTTTGTCGTCCTCGCTTTTGACGGCGGTTGTCTTGTCCGCCTTCTTGGCCGGCGCTTTACGCCGCGTTCGCCGGGGTTTTCCGGACTCGCGCACCAGATCATCGTAAAAGATGAATTCATCGCAGTTGGCAATCAGCAAATCGGAGGTGGAGCTCTTCACACCGACTCCGATGACCATTTTATTGTTTTCCCGCAGCTTGCTCACCAGGGGCGAGAAATCCGAGTCGCCGCTGATGACGACAAAGGTGTCGACGTGCAGCTTGGTGTAACACAAATCCAGGGCATCGACCACCATGCGGATATCGGCGGAGTTTTTGCCGGACTGGCGCACGTGGGGGATTTCGATCAACTCAAAGGCCGCTTCGTGCATGGCCGCCTTGAACTCTTTATAGCGGTCCCAGTCACAGTAGGCTTTCTTGACCACGATGTTGCCTTTGAGCAGCAGGCGCTCCAACACCTTCTGGATATCGAAGGGCTGGTATTTTTCCTCGCGCACGCCGAGCGCAACGTTCTCAAAATCGCAAAATAGCGCCATGTTGCGGGTATCATTATTGGCGTTCATGTATGCCCCTTTACGTGAATAGATGTCTGCTCAGGCGTGACAGCGCAGATCGGGAAAATAATCGAGGTCTTCCGGTCTGTCCAGATCACGGTAGCGCTCAAGGGTCGACCACGACCAGCCGAGCGTCTCCAGGCGCTCGCGCGTCAATGCCCAAACCTCGGCGGTTCCCCAGGGCATATTGCTGAATAACGCCGCGCAGCTGCGGCGCAACCCTAATAGATAATACCCGCCGTCGACGGCCGGGCCCGCGACCGCGTCGGCGCCGTGCGCCAGCATTGCCGCGGCCTGGCGCAGATCGTCAGTCTGCAGCTGAGGGCAATCGGTACCCAGCACCATGGCCCAGGGCGCGGAGCGCAGCGCCGTATCGAAGGCACGCTGCATACGCCGGCCGAGGTCCTCGCCCTGCTGGACGGCCAAGCGAGCGCCGTACCGGGCCGCGCAGGCGCGCAGTACCGGATCGTCGTCCGAGGGAGTACACCACAGTGTAACCCTTGCCTCGGCGAGCGCCGCGGCGCGGGCCAGCGTGCGATCAATAAGCCACGCATGGAGCCGGGCGGCGCCATCAGCACCGAGAGCGGGAATCAGCCGGGTCTTGGTTTGGCCGGGTACCGGCGCGCGGCTGAACACCATAATGTCACCCTTGGCCGGCGTTGCATTCATCGGTACTGTTTGACCAGCGCGGCCGGATCCGCGCCAAAGGCGTAGGCCAGGCGCAACCGCCACATCAGCAAAATGGTGCGCACGATGCCCTGTCGCTCCCAGCGGCGGCTCGAGGTGAGCACGGTGCGGCGCAGACAGCTCGGCCGACCCTGCGTTTTTTTCAGCCGTCGACTGAGTTCGATGTCCTCCATCAGCGCAATCTCGGCATAACCCCCCACGCGCTCAAACGCGGCACGTCGCACGAATATGCCCTGGTCGCCGCTGGCAATGCCACTCAGGCGCGAGCGTAGGTTCATCAGCCGTGCGACCAGGCGCAGCAAGCACCTGTCGCCGGAGAGGCGCACGTCGAAACGGCCCCAGTGCGTGGTCGGCGTACCGAGCGCCTGCAATAGGTCGCTATCCATGTCGGGGTCGATGAGCGTGTCGGCGTGAACGAACCACAAAACGCTTCCCCGCGCTGCAGTGACTCCCGCGTTCATCTGCGTCGCCCGTCCCAAATCGCTCTGTAACACCTGGTCGACCCAGGGATGCGCCAGGTTGAGGGTGGCGTCATGGCTGCCGCCATCGACGAGAATAACCTCGTGGCCACGCCCGCGCAGCGGCTGCAGGCGCTGCAACGTGGCGACGATGCCGGGCGCCTCATTGAACGTCGGCACGATAACCGAAATCATGCGGGCTGAATCAGCAACAGGAGTCGCCTCCCTGCCCCTCGCTGTGCCTCGCCCGCTTGGTCTGGGCAGTGGTGCGGCGGCTGCCTGGCGGGGCGCAAAAGGATGACGGTTCGCGCGTCTCGGCCGGTGCTATAGCAATGAATTGATCGGCATAGGCACCGCTTTGGGTCAGAAAGCGGTAGGTACGTTCGCATACCGCCATACGCGCGCCGCGCGGAAAAACATGGCTTTCGTCATCGGTCACACTAGCGTAGGGTCCGCGGTAAATCACTGCGTGGCCATAATCCAGACACGCGCATTGCTCGCCCTTGACAGCGGTCAGCGTCACCGAGCGAAATTCGATATTCTCCACTACGCGCCAGGGTTTCGAGTCCCATTTGTCATAGGTCACGGCAAGAAAACCGGCATCGCGAAACACCTGCAGAAACGCTTCCTCCTGAAACGCCCCCGAAACGCAGCCACTCCACAGCTCGGCATCTTGTTTTAAGTCATCCGGAACCGGATCGTCGCTGACGATATCGGCAATGGCCACACGGCCGCCGGGTTTCAGTACGCGGTGAATTTCTCTCAACAATTGCGCCTTGTGCGCATCGTCGACCAGATTCAGGACGCAATTGGAAATTACCAGATCAACGCTGTTATCGGCGATCAGGGGCGTGGTGCGGCGCTGTTCGTCCTGCCAGCGTTGCAAGCGCTCCAGAGCGCCCGCATCGGTCACCGGATGCTCTGTCAGGTACGCCTCCATGGCAGCGACATCCAGCGCCAAATCCTGGATATAGCCCTTAAGAAACCGCACGCGATCATTTCCCAGCTTGCGCGCCATGTCGTCCTGGTAGGTGCGCGCCAACGCCAGCATCTCGTCGTTCATGTCAACGCCGATCACACGGCCGCCGGACCCGACCAGTTGTGCCGCCATGTAACAGATCTTACCGCCGCCGGCGCCCAGATCGAGCACCACATCGCCCTCGCGCACATAACGCGACGGATCGCCGCAACCATAATCCTTTTCGATAATCTCCTGCGGCAACAGCTCCAGCAACTTACGATCGTAGTCTACCGGACAACACAGATCCGCCTGTACGGCCTGCGCACCTGCCGAATAACGTTTTTTTACCTCGCTCTGCATACTCATAGCGATGCCTCCGAGTCCAACGCCCCGCCACAACTGCTGCCCTGCCCGGCGGTGCAACCATAGCAATGATCGGCGACAGCGATGGGATTTCCGCTGAGCTCGCGCTCGAGCAAATCGGCCAGCCGCGGCCGCGGCCGGGCGCTCCAGGGCAGGGGCAGACCGAGCATCTGGTTGAAGTCGCAGTCATAGACAAATCCCTGCCAGTCGACACTGATCATGTTCCGGCACATGACCTGCCCCAGATTGGTCTCTTGGTGGGCGTGCTTGAGCAGGTGTAGGTAACTGGCGAACTGCTTTTTCGAGATCAGCGTACTGCCAAAGCGCGCAATGGGCATGTTGGTCAGGGTGAGCAACCGGTTAAAGACGACACCCTGTTTGCTCAGCTCGCGTTTATAATCCGCCTCCAGCTGCGCCTGCGGCGGCGGCAAAAACGGCCCGGTTGGGTTATAGACCAGGTTCAGCACCAGAGCACTTCCGGGTTGACCGTAGCCGCAGGCGTTCAGGGCTTGGAGCCCCTGAATGCTGCGTTCATACACCCCGCTCCCGCGTTGGCCGTCGACGTTTTCGGCCAGGTAGCACGGCAGTGAGGCCACCACCTCGACTTCGTGGCGGGCCAGGAAGTCCGCCAGATCCTCCTGGCCCGGTTCGCTCAGAATAGTCAGGTTGCAGCGATCCATTACCCGCGCGCCGGCCGCTCTCGCCTGCTCCACCAGATAGCGAAAATGCGCGTTGAGCTCGGGCGCGCCGCCGGTGATGTCCACAGTGGGTAACCGGTGGTGATGCAGAAATTGCAACACTTGATCAACTGTCTCACGCCGCATTTGCTCTTTGCGCGTGGGCCCGGCATTCACATGACAGTGCAGGCAACTCTGGTTGCAGCGATAGCCGAGGTTGACTTGCAGCGTTGTCAATGATTGCCGTTGTATGGCGGGGAAATCGGTTTGTTTCAATAACGGTAAAGTGGCGTGCATGGTGGATCCTTATAAAGCGTATACCGACGTCATTGGTTTACAGGCGGCGCGGGATATAGGCCGCCAAAAAGCCGCCCCACGGCAACACTGCGCCCATTGGAGCGTCGAGTGATTGTGCAAGCATACCGCCCTTTGGCCACAAGATGGCCGTTTTGTGCTTGGGCGCGGCCGCCGGTGGCCTCAGTCGCGTAATCCACCGGGCGAGCTCCGACCAGGTGTCCCAGCGGGCTCCTGCATAGCCGCCACGGCCCCCTTTTCTGAGATAAAGCAGGCTGTGGCGATTCAACAACCCCAAGGCAATACCCCGGCGACTGACCCGCCACATCTCTTGCAGCGCCGCCTCGGGCGTGTTGATAAAACATAAACTGGTGACCGCTGCCACGTAATCAAAGCTGTTATCTGCAAACGGCAACCGCTCGGCGCGACCCACGAGGTACTCCACCGGCCCGCTCAGGGTCCGCGCGTAATCAAGCATCGCCGGGTCCGGATCGATACCGGTGACCGCCAGCCCCCCCGCGGCGAAGCGCCGGCTGAAGTAACCCGTACCGCTGCCCACGTCCAGCAGGGATTGTCCGCGCGCCGGCTTTATCAGCTCCAGCAACAGCGTCGCTTCGCGCTCGCCGATCCATCGGCCCCGCCGCGTGTAGTACCAGGCCTCGTAGGCCGCGGGATCGACTGACCCGATCACCGCCACTTACCCTGCCCCTGCGAGCGCGAATAGCCAGGTCCCCAGTGCCGCCAAACCTGCGGCGACCGGCAGCGTTATGAGCCATCCGTAGAGGATCAGTTTCAAGGCATCGGCGGGCGGCGCTGCTGCTCGCTCGCTCCAGCGCACGCCCATCAGCGCCCCGGTGCTGACATGCGTGGTCGAGACCGGCAGACCCAGAGGTGAAGCCAACAGCACCAGTATTGATGTACCGGCGTTGGCCACCAGTCCGCTGCTCGCATCCAACGGCGTAACGCGATGGGACATCACTTCGAGCACCCGCATTCCGCCCCACAAGGAACCCATGCCCATAACCCCGGTGACCAGCAATATCGGCCAGAGCGCGTGGCCTTGGACGGTACTGCTCGGCGCCAGTCCGGGCGCCAAAGCAGCGGTCAAAACCAGAAAAGCGGCGATTTTCGGCACGTCGTTCAAACCGCGGGCAAAACTTGTCATGCCGCTGGAAAACCAGTGCAAGCCGACCCACAGGCGCGCCATGGCGACGCTCGGGCGCGACGGGGAACGTTGGTCGGCGGACGGCAGCAGGCATTCAAAGGGGTTGCGCTGCCACGCCTCACGTGGACAACAACCCGGGCGCCAGGCGGGGACTTTGCCAGCCACGAAACGCGCCAGCAGCAGGATCGCCGAGCTCAACGCGATAGCCAGCAAAGGCGCGACCAACAGCGGTAACAGCGCTTTGTGGGTCACGGCGCCGATGCGCAGGCCCGCGGGACCGACCGCCATCAAGGTCGCACCGACCAGTCCGCCGAGCAGCGCATGCGTGGTCGACACAGGCAATCCACAACGCGTGGCCAAAGCCACCCAGCCGACGGCCCCACCGATGCTGCTGGCGACAAAAACCAGGTCGACCTGAAAGCCCGGTGCTAGGTATCCGCTACTGAAGGTCTTGAGCAGTGCATCGCCCCAGAACACCGCCAGCAACCCGCCCGCCACCGTCCACAAGGTGCCCCACCAGACTGCGCGTTTGGCCGGTGTCGTCCCGTTCCCCACCAGGGTTGCCACGCCCTTGCAAATATCATTGGCCCCGTTGGCCCAGGCGAGCGCCAGCACCAAAGCCGCGACGACAAGTACTTCAATGCTCATCGATACCCGCTCTCCATGTCTGGTTCATCACTTGATTCAGGCTCTCTCTACGGCACCAGCCGGTTGATCAGGGCAACCAGCTTGCGTGTCCGCGAACTGAACAGTTTCGGCGCATAGGCGGTATTGACGACACGCCGATGGATCTGTGACAGCGTCGGGTAAGCGTGAACGGCTGCGGAAATATCACCGATCTTGGCACCGGTTTGCATGGCGAGAACGATCTCGTGGATCAGCTCGCCGGCGTGAGGCCCGAGAATCGAGGCGCCCAGAATTCTGCCTTTATGGGTTACCAGTTTGTAGATTCCGCCGGTTTCCACGTCGGTCAAAACGCGATCGATGCCCTTGAAGTCGAACCGCAATACCGTCGGCTCGATACCCCGCTCCCGCGCCTGTTGCTCGCTCAAGCCCACTCTGGCCAGCTCCGGATCGGTGTAGGTCACCCAGGGCACCACCCGATAATCGGCCTTTTTCGGCAAGCGGAATACGGCGTTACTGATGACGACGCCTGCCTGATATTCTGCCATATGCGTGAACGGATAGGGGCCGCACACATCACCGCAGGCGTAAATGTGTTTCTGCGAGGTGCGCATACGCCGATCCACGCGGATACCGCGTGGGGTGAAATCGACACCGGCGGCCTCGAGCCCCAGGCTCTCGACAGTGGGCTTGCGTCCCACCGCGACCAGCAACTGGTCAGCCTCCAATTCAAGACCACCACTGCAGCTGACCACCCGCCGCCCCCCGACACGACTGACCCGCAGCGCGCGGGTGGAGGTGTGTATCCGTATCCCCTCAGCCGCCAGTCTGGCTTGCAGGTCAGCGGCGACTTGCCGATCTTCCTGCGCCAACACCTGCGCCAACTGCTCCACCACGGTCACTTCGCTGCCGAGGCGACTGAACGCTTGCGCCATCTCCAGCCCGATTGGACCACCGCCGAGCACGACCAGAGACGACGGCAATGTACGCAGGGAAAAGAGGTCCAGGTTGGTGATATAGCCGCTTTCCTGCAGCCCTTCGAGGGACGGAATCAACGGTTTTGAGCCGGTAGCAATGACAACACGGCGGCTGCGAATTTTCTCGTCGTTGACTTGCAGCGTATGGGGATCGAGGAATCTGGCAGCGGCAAAAATCACCTCACAACCGTAGCCCCGAAAGCGCTCCGGATCATCATGAACCTGTATCCGGTCAATCACCGCGCGCACATGATCGTTAACGCGACCCAGATCCACCGCAGGCGCGATGGCCGGTAACCCGTACTCATCGCCACGGCGCATCAAGGAGGCCACTTTGGCGCAACGGATCAGCGTTTTACTGGGCACGCAGCCGTGCTGAAGGCAGTCACCGCCCAGTTTATTTTCTTTTTCGATCAGGGTGACATTTAAACCTAATTGTGCCGCGACGCTGGCCACGACCAACCCGCCGGCGCCCCCGCCCACTATGGTCAAATCACGTTTACTCATGACCTGGCGCCTTAACGGTGGCGCGTAGCGGGAGTTGCTTGCGCACCAACTCGTAGCTGACCGGTGTCCGGTTTTTGTAACCAATCCTGAGGCAGCGCGCCTCGGTCAGCAGGTGATAGCTGAGCTCGGCCTCCACCGTCACCGCCCGGCTGTCAGCGGGAACATCCAGTTCATAACGCCGTGGCTGCCCACGGGCTAAGCGCGAGTCCCACAAGTCGACGATAAACGGCCGCCACATAACCGTGCGTTTAATCATATGGGTCTGTTCATCAAGCACGCGTCCCCCCGCATCCAGTACTCGTAGCGCCAGGCGCAGGTGTCGATCCGGCGTACCGGTCGGCACATAGTGGGCCGCACCGGTATTGGCAAGCGTCAGCTGAAAGCGCCACTTATTATTTTGCGTCGGTTTTGTCTCAACAAACTCGACGGACAGCGCTTTTCTAACCATCGCTGGATCGTGTCCGCCGCGCCAAAGATGCCGGTGCGTATCGCGAACTATACCGTTTTTAACCAATGGACGTCGCAGCGACGGCATATGGCACTGAACACAACCCAGTTCCCGAGTGTCGCTTGCGGTGATCTCAGCCGATTTTCCCAGCGTCGCGCTAATTTCCGCGACGGTGCCGCAAGGCGGGAGACGGAAAAACGTATCCCAACGATCGCCTGCCACAACATGGCAGCGCACGCACACCTGGTTAGGATCTGAGAGCACCTTAACCGGATGGGGCGCGGCGGTATTGCCAAAGACACCGACGATCTGACCGTCGCGGTAATGGCAGGCAACACAGGTGACACCTTCGTGCTGCAGCCGGGCGTCGAAGTCCGCATTGATTTGCGTAATCGGCTGCCACTTATCGGTATCACGATAACCTAACACCTTGCGCGGCAGCTGACGATCGATCGGCGTATGACATAATCTACAGGCATGCTGGGCACCGTCGAAGCGCCAGTCAGCCTGGAAATAGGGATCGGTCCAGGCCTGAGAGTGCATCGTTGTCCGCCACTCCGCATAGAACTCCCCATGACAAGCTGCGCAGTCCCCGGCGCTCAGCTTGCCCAGCACTGCCGGTGCTTGGGTTGTATTTACCGGCCAGGCAAAGCGATCGCCGACGACAAATATGTTCATCGGCCGAATGAAACGCCACCCCAGGAAGCCCGCAAAGACGATAGTGACGACGACAATAATGAAGGTCTTTTTTTTCATGCCGTTTGCTCATACGCGCCTGTCTCCTCTCCCGTAGAGTCAGGGTTCAGAAGGAGCTAGTCCCATTCCATCTCACGGAAAACGGCGTGCGCGTTGGGTCCTTTGAGATCCTCGTAAAACTTGAGATAATCGAATTGCGACTGATCAATCTCGCTCACCGCTTCCAGGCCGAGGCCGCGATCCATGAGCTCAGCCACCCCCTCACGCAGGGCCAGCAGATAATTGTAAGTGTCGGCCCGGGCCTGCTTAAGGTCTGTAACATGGCCGTGGCCAGGGATGATACGCACGGGTTTCAAAGCGGCCATAGTGTCGAAAGACTGCATCCAGGTTTTGGAGTTGGACACTGAGTTGACCGCCAGAAGTCGCTCCACATAAACAATATCACCGCTGAACATGAGCTTTCTGTGTGGTAACCAAACAAAGGTATCACCCGGGGTATGAGCCCGCCCGGGGTTGCGCAAATGCAACAGCATCCCGCCAATATCCAGGTCGAGCTCAGCATCAAAGGTTTCATCCGCGTAGGCGGGATGCGTGCCTGACATAGCTTGCTCGCCCATCTGCGTTACCAGGACACTCAATTGATCACTGGCGCGACGTTTCTGATCTGCGACGGCCTCCTTGGCTGCGATAATGCGCGCGCCTTGCTGCTTAAAATAACCGTTGCCGATCCAGCGTTGATCCTGCCCACCGGTATTGATGACCACGGTCACCGGCTTCGTGGTAACTTCTCGAATGGCCTGGTGGATCAATTGTGCACCTTTGCTGCTGCCACCGGCGTCGATCAAGACCACACCTTCATCGGTAACAACGAAGCCGAAAGTGGCGTTATTAGCCAGGTTTTCCGCTGTGCGGGGACCAATGGCGCCGACGATGGCATACACATCATCGGCAACTTTCTGGACTTCCAAGCCTCCCGCATACAACCGACCGCTGCCAAATAAGCTAATGGCAAGAATTGATATAAATACTGCGCGTTGCATCATTCATCTCCTCGGCCAGCACCACCAAAACGCAAAGCATGCCAGATCGTGACCTGCATGTCAGATCACGCTCTTAACCAGAATATAACTGGCGACCAAAATCAGAAAAACGCCAAAACCCCGCTTCAGCAATTCGGCAGGCAGACGGTGGCCGATCAGGCTACCGGCCACGCTGCCGGCGATTGCAACAGCAGTGAAGCTCGCCATCAAAGCGTAGTTGATTTCAACCGCGCCTGCATAGCCGGCAAACCCGGCGTAAGATTTCATGGCGACAATGCTCAATGATGTGCCTACCGCCTGCTTCATGGAAAGACCGGACAACAGCACCAGTGCGGGCACAATCATGAAACCCCCGCCCACGCCCACCACTCCGGTCAGGATGCCCACCGCGATACCATGAACCGCTATATGGGCATATTGGAATTCCTCGCAGTTGCCCTCCGGGCAGTCGATTACGCTCGCGGCGCCCACAGATCTGCGCTGTGGCGGCGACACCAGTAACTTCCAGGCTGCAGCGTACATAATCATTGCAAATAGGGTTAACTGAACAATAACGGGGGTAATTATGCCCAGCATGGCGCCGGCGTAGGTACCGACTATACCGAATACTCCGAATACGGCCGTGACTCGCAGATTAACATTGCCGCGCCGCCAGTGCTGCACAGCGGTAACGCTGGCGGTAACCGCCACAATGCCAAGACTCATGGCGATGGCCGATTTCGGTTCCACGTTCAACAGATAAAGCAGCGCGGGCATGGTAGCAATCGAACCGCCACTGCCAAAAACGCCCAACAACATCCCGGTAATCAATCCTGCCATAAGCACTGAAACACTCACCGCTGTCTCCTGTTCTTCCTTCTATTCACGCCACCGGGTAACCCTTTTGGTTCCAGTCGGTCATCCCGCCCTTGATCACATGCACATCGGCAAAGCCTTGTTTGGCCAGCAATTGTGCCGCCTTTTCGGAGCGCCGATCCGTACGACACACCGTCACTATCGGCCTCTCCTGATGCTCTAGCAGTTCATCGAGGCGCTCGGCCAGCGCTTCCAGCGGGATGTTGGTGGCCTGGACAATGTGATGCTGTTCACCGATAAAGTCCTCGGCGGTCCGCACATCGAGAATCAGGACATCCTGGTTGTTATCCAGGCGTTGCTTGAGTTCATCGACGCTCAACATCGGCCGCCGCCGTAGCCGCCCGATCAGTCGCGGAATAAAGGCCACCACCGCCAGCAACGACAAGGCCAGCAGCACTTTTTGAATCATGCCGCCTTCCCCGGCGACCGCTTCGCGCCCGGCATAACCGAGATAGGTGTAGGCAATCGCGCCCGGCAACATGCACAGGTAAGACGCCATCACATAGTGAGAGAACTTTATTCGGGTCAGTCCCAAGGCATAGTTCAGCAGATTGAACGGGAACACCGGCACCAGCCGCACGAACGCTACGAAGCGCCAGCCCTCGCCTTCCACACCGTCTTTGAGTTGCTTTAAACGGCCACCGGTTTTTCGCTCGACCCAGTCTGAGGCCAGATAGCGCGAGATGAGAAAGGCGAGCGCCGCCCCCAGGGTAGCGCCGGTGAGGTTATAGGCTGTCCCCAGCACGGGGCCGAAAACGGCACCTCCGGCCAGCGTCAGGACCGAGCCCGGCAGGAAAAACACCGTGCCGATGGCATACACCAGCATGAACACCAGCGGCCCCGCCGCGCCCGCCTGCGCCACCCATTGCTCCAAGGCCTCGGCATCAAAGCGATCACGGTAGACTATGGCCAGCGCAATACCGGCCGCCACGATGACTAACAGTGCGATCCGCAGCAGTTTATTGTTCATCGTCCGACCCCCACTGACGACGGTTGATGGCGTAGTCGCTCACCTTGCCTCTGAGCGGCAGCCATAACATCCCCGGCAGCCAGGACACTTCTCTGCTACTGCGGTATTTATGGATGCCGATGGTCATCCCTTCATGCCCCCCCCGGGGCTGATCGCGGTAGGTGCCAAACAGCCGGTCCCACCACGGCAGATTGAAGCCGAAGTTACTGTTGGCCTCGTCGTCAGCCACGGAGTGGTGCACACGGTGCATATCCGGCGTGACCACCAACCAACGTAACACACCATCGAGGCGCAACGGCAACCTGACATTAGCGTGGTTGAACATGGCCGTGGCATTGAGCAGGACTTCGAAGATCACCACCGCCACTACCGGCGGCCCCAGCACCACGATAGCGGAAAACTTGATCACCATGGAGAGAAGGATCTCAACGGGATGGAAGCGCGCGCCGGTGGTCACATCGAAGTCGAGATCGGCGTGGTGCATGCGGTGCAGCCGCCACAGCGCCGGCACCGCATGCACCATGACGTGCTGAAGGTAGATAATGAAATCCAGGGCGATCACCGACACGACCAGCGCAACCCAGACCGGCGTCTCATAGTAATTGAACACGCCCCACCCCTGGGCACTGGTGAACGCCGCCATGCCCACCGCCGCGGCGGGGAAAATCACCCGTAACAGAAAACTGTTGAAAAACACCAGTCCCAGATTGTTCAGCCAGCGTACCGACTTCGATACCGACAACGCGCGCCGGGGCGCCAGGATCTCCCATAACGCCATGACCGCCAGCGTACCGAAGAAGAAGCTCATGCGAATGAGCGCTTCGTGTCTCATCACGAACTCAGTGATATCCATCCGTTTACCTCGCTGCCCGCAGACGCCGCGCCCTGGTGGCGCGGCGGCGCTATGGTATACTTGAAAGCACTTACTAAACTATTCAAGCGATTAATTGATTAGAAGTATCAAGCGGTCCTGCCTCAATGTCAAGTACTAACTTCAAACACGATCTTTTCAACCAGTTCGCTCGCGTCGGCAAAGCGCTCGGCAACGGTAATCGTCTGGAATTACTAGAATATCTTGCCCAGGGCGAGCGCAGTGTCGATGAATTGGGCAAAGTGGCGGGCCTTACCACCGCGAACACCTCGCAACATTTACAGCAGCTGCGCCAGGCCGGTTTGGTCACCACCCGCAAACACGGACTGAAGGTTTACTACCGCCTGAGCGGCAACGATGTGATTGCGTTACTGGACGCCTTACGCGCCGTGGCGCAACGCCATGTGGCGGACGTTGAGCGCCTCGTCAACACCTATCTGACGGTAAAAGACAGCCTGGAGCCGGTGCCGCGCGCCGAACTTCTGGCCCGGGTTCGCGAGGGGTTGGTGACGGTGCTGGATGTGCGCCCCCCTGAAGAGTATGCAGCCGGCCATGTGCCCGGCGCCGTCAACATTCCGCTGGCGGAACTGGAACAGCGGCTGGAAGAACTCGGGCAAGGCCAGGAAATTGTCGCCTACTGTCGCGGCCCCCATTGCGTGCTGGCCTACGAGGCCGTGGCGCGGCTACGAGCCCAGGGTCGCGAGGCACGGCGCCTGGAAGACGGCTATCCGGAATGGCTGGCCGAAGGGCTGCCGGTAGAAGGTAGCCGGGAATAATGTCGTTTCGCTACGGTAGGTAAAGCCGGCGCCGCCTCGATTTAATTCAACGTTCACAAATGCCATTCCAGAATCAGCCGGGTGCGGTAATCGGTGTTGTCCTGCCGACCGTGTAAGTTGCTGACGATCGGAATCTGTACACCGGCCTTGACGGCGAAGTTGCGTTTTGTCCAGAAGATGCCGGGTGACAGAAACAGTTCTGTCCCGCCGGTGTCGGGCAACTCCGAACCTCTGAGTTCAGCACGCTGTCCATACTCAGCATTCAGTTCCAGTAGCCAGACGGTATCCGGTTCCAGATAACCGGTGGGCTTCGGTCGAATACCCCCGACCAGATCAACCAACACCTTGTCGCCGCGGCGCAGCCGGTCGTCATTTTCCCCGTTACGGCGATAACGGATACTCGCCCAACGATACCACTTGCGTCCCTCATAACCGTACGTCAACCCCAGGATGGCGTCAGTGCTGCCGGAACCGACCGGCGGTATCTTATTGTCATCCCCGCTGGCGAATTGGACTTTAGCCAGTATCGCGGCCGTCTCCTGGGCGCCCAGGGTATCGTTGCGCCAAAAACGGTATTTAGTGAACAGACTTACGTCGCCGACTCCGGACGCATCTTCGGACCCGTCCTCAGCGAATCGGTAAGGGAGATCGATACCCGCCGCCCAGTCTCCGGTCAGACCGTAGGTCAACTCGAGACCCAACTCAGTGTCACGTTCATTGCCCTTTTTTTCCCTATGAACCTCAGGAGCCACCTCGACCCCGCCCTTATAAAGGACATGAGGCCCAATACCGAAAATCGGATCATGTGCCCAGACGGGGCTAGCCAGAACCCCGGCCAGGAGCGCGGCACCCAATGCCTTTGCGTCGTATCGACACGTCGACTTATTCACGCCACTCACGACTGCATTCCACCTTTTAACGTTGCGACGACGTGGACTACTCTCCAGGTTCAACGACTGGTTCAGAGAAATAGCCAACGACAGAGAGCCTAAAGCCTGGAGTTGGCTCCATGTCAAGCTCCTTGAGGAAAATTATTTCGGAGGGGCAGTGGGAACAGCGCTGACTTCGAAATTTCGCATCCGTTACTCGGTCACCCAACCAGGTCACGCCGCTTTTGTTCAAATTCTTCCTGATCTATCTCACCGCGTGCGTAGCGTTCTTTGAGAATATCCAATGCGGCTCTCTCCTTTGGCATACCGGCACCAGATAGAGAAGCGAACAGCCATTTCGCGATGGCTACGATTCCCAGGATGATGAGGCCCCAGAACAGGATCATGAACACAAAGCCGAAGCCCGGCGCCCATCCTCCGAAATTTGTCATATTGTCCATCATGTCAATTACCACCTCTTCACTTTAGTGTAGCGCGACTTCACGCGCACCAGATGCTGTGGAAGCCCAGAAAGTCATAACCTGATCACAGCCGCTCACCAACATGCAACTATTCTACAGCTGGTCTGACCAGGCGCATCAGCCACAGCAGAATAGGCGGGATCAGCAACCATTGCAGAAACGGTGTGCCGCCGATCTTAAGTATTGGTCTATACGCCGCACCAGGACACCTTCGAATGGCGCATCGCCGTCGATAAGATTCTCCTACAGCGCAGGAAGGTCGCGACGATGCCTGCGTTTCAGCCACAGCACCATTATCAATATCGCACCGATAAGTGGCAGCACACCAAGATTGACCGCACGCCAGCCGAACTCATATTGCAGCACGCCGGCCATGAATATGGCGCCAGCGGCGGCGGTGTAGATGAGAAAATCGTTCAACGCCTGAACCTTGGCCTTTTCCTGTTCGTCGTGCGCCTCGGTCAGCAGTGTGGTTCCACCAACATACAGAAAGTTCCAACCGACACCAAGTAGGAATAGCGCCAGCCAGAAGTGTGTGTCGCTGGTGCCGGCAAGATTGATAGCGACGGTCAAAGCGTTGAGCAACGCGCCAGCGAGCATGACATTGGCCACGCCCAGGCGGCGGATCAGGTGGCCGGTAAAAAACGACGGCGCGAACATGCCAAGCGCATGCCACTCAATGACAAAGGCGGTGCTTGAAAAATTGTGCGCATGAGCACTCATCGCCAGCGGCGTGGCGGTCATGATCAGGGACATGACGCCGTAGCCGACCATGCCCGCGGCAACTGCCACGATGAAGGTCTTCTGGGCGACGATCACGCGCAGCGGCCGTCCCGAATGCGTTCGCGTCCAAACGTCCGGACGCGGGATGCGGATAAAGACGAGCGCCACCAGCGACATTGTATAGAGACCAATGAGCACGAAATAACTACCGGCGAAGGGCGCCCCGTCCAGCAGGCCGCGGGTCCAGTTGGCCAGGTCGGTGCCGAGCAGGGCGGCTATCACACCACCTGCCATGACATAAGAAATCGCGTTAGCGCGGTAATCCAGGGTGGCGCTGTCCGCGGCGGCAAAACGGTAGTAGGTACCGAAACCGTTATTAATACCGAACAGGACCGTGGCCAGGGCGAACAGGGCAAAGCTCCCCTGCATGATGGCGTAGGCGGCAAGCACCCCACCCGCCAGGCCTGCGCCGCTGCCGAGGAGAAAGCCGGCGCGCCGCCCAACGCGTTTCATCAACAGAGACGCCGGGATTGTGGTCAGCATGGTGGCAAGAAACTGGATCATCAGGGGTAGGGTGGCGAGGGACTCCGACAGCCCCTGGATCGTGGCGAGGCGCTGCCCCACCAGGGCAGAGGTAGTGATAAGCAGCACATTGGCCGTCATCATGAGCGCCTGACATGCGGCTAGCAGTCCGACGTTGCGCTTCATGTTGAGCATCACGCAAGCATACACGAATATGGCAGCGGCATTTGTAAGCTTACCACACGGACGATCCTGAGAGCGCCGTTGTAAATTGCCCTGGAATCGCATTTCTCCTTGGTTTTGAGGATGAAAGCCGCCAGTAGCGTAATTAAGGTAAGGTAAGGATCAGCAGTAGCCATCCCGCTATGGCAAAACTGATATTGAAAGCCATAGGCTTGAACAACTTGCCCTTCAGCGCATTTCTGGTTTGTGTTTTTCAACCCTCTTCTAACGCTCATTCAGATCCTCTAATCGCTGAATGAATTCCTCTCGCTCGATCTCACTGCGCGCATAACGTTCGCGAAGGATATCGGCAGGCGTTTTGTGAGAGGGCGAGGAGGCATCCCGGTTCTGACCCGCTGCAAACACGATCAACCATCGTATCAGGACGACAACGCCCACAATCACGAACCCCCAGAAAAGGATCATGAACACCCAATAGAGTTCGTAGGACATACCTTCAAAAGGGAACCCTTGATAATCGTGCATACCTGACTCCTTACAAAAGATAAATTTTTTTCCATCCTTCATTTCATGCAGCGTTGCGCTAGACGCAAGCGCCGCTGATGGGTTTCGGCAACCCCGCATACCGGCAGACCGTTTTTGCGGGCGACAACACCTCTTCGCACGCCTGTTTGCTCATGGCTTTACCGGATCGTCCGAGGGTGGCGTACCCTCTGCGGTTGAGGCATGTTTTTCCAGATAGGCGATCAGCGTGGCCAACTCATCCGCCGTCGGCGCAGCGATGTTCATCGGGCTGTTGTTGCGGCTCATCCACTGCATGCGGGTATTCATGCGTTCCACGGTTGC
>JASBSN010000058.1 GCA_030148915.1 Thiogranum sp. | reverse complement strand
CGCAGATCAAAATCCGCGGCGATGGCAGTGCCAAGAATGAGAATGAACAGGTCGGCGGTTTCCTCCGCCAGTTGCTCACGGTCCTTACCCTTGGTAACACACGCGGAAATTTCGCCCAGCTCTTCGGCCATCAACGCCACGCGATAGCTCAGATCTTCTCCGCCGGTGTTTTTGAAATCGTGTTTGTCGTGGAACGCCTGTACGGCATTGAGCATGGCCTGGTAGGAATCCTCTGCACTCATGATACACCTCAGCTTTGCAGTCG
Organism: Thiogranum sp.; assembly: GCA_030148915.1. Classification (GTDB taxonomy): domain Bacteria; phylum Pseudomonadota; class Gammaproteobacteria; order DSM-19610; family DSM-19610; genus Thiogranum. The sequence goes on along the minus strand of JASBSN010000058.1, from coordinate 10,759 downwards.
CGACAGATCGGCCACCTGCAGGAACAGGTCGCCCAGGTTTTTCAGCAGGGCGAGGCGATTGGCGCGCAGCGCCGGGTCGTCCACCATGACCATCACCTGATCAAAAAAGGCATCGACACTGTCGCGCAATGCCGCCAGTTGGGCCAACGCCGGCGTGTAATCGCCGGCCTCCAATAGTGGTACCACCTCGGCATTCAGTGCCTCCAACTGGCTGGCCAGTTGCCGCTCGGCCGGGTCGCGCAGCAGTGCGCTATCGACGTTCGCCGGGATGCTTTCGTTGCTTTTGCGCAGAATATTACTGATGCGTTTGTTGGCCGCGGCGAGGCTTTGCGCTTCGGGCAAACGGCGGAAGGCGCTGCAGGCCTGAATGCGCCGGTCGATATCCAGAACACGGGTAGGCCGGGTGGCCAGTACCGCATCAATGAGATCGGGCGCTACTGCCTGCTCCTGATAGTAACCGCGCAGTCGGTCCATGACATAGGCAAACACCTGGTCGATTACCTCTGGCGCATCGAGGCTGCTGTCGTAGGTGGCGGTAGCCTCTTCCAGCAACCTCTGCAGGTCGATGTCCAATGTCTTTTCAATACAGATGCGAATCACACCGAGCGCGGCACGGCGCAGCGCGAAAGGGTCCTTGTCGCCGCTCGGTGGCTGGCCGATGGCAAAGATGCCGATCAGGCTGTCCAATCGGTCGGCCAGCGCGAGGGCCTGCGAGACGCCGGCCTCGGGCAGTGCGTCCCCGGCAAAACGCGGCCGGTAGTGTTGCGCAATGGCCTCGGCCACCTCGATCGGTTCGCCATCGTGTAGCGCATAGTAACGGCCCATGACTCCCTGCAATTCGGGGAATTCAAAGACCATGCTGGTAAGCAGATCGCACTTGCTTAATCGCGCGGCGCGTTCGGCGTGCGCCTGGTCGGCGTGGATCAGCGCCGCAATACGTCCGGCGAGCGCGGCGACACGCTCCTGTTTGTCGTACAGGGTGCCGAGTTTTTTCTGAAACACCATGTTGCGCAGCCCGTCCGCACGCTGAGCCAGTGTCTGTTTACGGTCCTGGTTCCAGAAGAACGCCGCATCGGCCAGTCGCGGGCGAATAACACGTTCGTTGCCCGTCTTGATCTGCGCCGGGTCTTTGCTGGCCAGATTAGCGACGGTGATAAAATGGGCCAGCAAGGCGCCGTTTTTGTCGATTACGGGAAAATACTTCTGATGGTCCTGCATGCTGGAAATCAGCGCTTCCGAGGGAATCTGCAGAAAGCTGTCGTCGAATTGTCCGGACAGGGCCACCGGCCATTCCACCAGGGCGGTCACCTCATCGAGCAGACTGTCATCGATCAGCGCCTCGCCGCCGAGCGCCTGCGCCTGTTCGATGACCTGTGAGCGGATAGCTTCGCGGCGATTATTATAATCGGCCAATACGTAACCCTCGCATTCCAGGATCGACAGATAGGCTTCGGGCTCATTGAGGTAAATAGGTTGTGGGTGATGGAAGCGATGCCCGTGCGTGTAGCGGTCGGCTTTGGTACCGAGTATCTCGGCATCAATCACTTCGTCGCCGAACAACAGCACCACCCAATGAATCGGGCGCACAAACTCCTCAGCGCGGCTGCCCCAGCGCATGCGTTTGGGTATCGGCAGCGCGGCGAGCGATTTGCTTACCAACTCGGGGATCACTTGAGGTGTCGACTGGCCCGCTTCCAGCGCCCGGAACGACAGCCAGCTGCCTTTGGGTGTTTCCAGCTGGTCCAGCGCTTCGACGGCGACGCCACAGGAGGCGGCAAAGCCAATGGCCGCCTGCGTAGGGCAGCCCTCATCGTCGAAGGCCGCCGCCAGCGCCGGACCGCGGCGCACGTTTTCGCGATCGGCTTGTGCGATCGGCAGCGACTTGATCAGCAGCGCCAGGCGTCGCGGCGCGGCGTAAAGACGGATGTGTCGCGCTTCCAGGCCGGCGCCTGCCAGCGCCTCGCTCATCGCATCGGCAAACGCCTGCGAGAGTTTGCGCAGGGCCTTGGGGGGCAATTCCTCGGTGCCGATTTCAATCAGCAGGTCACGGGTATCGCTCATTTCGTCCGAGCCTCCCGTGTCAGCAGCGGGAAGCCCAGTGATTCGCGGCGCTGGAAATACGCTTGCGCCACCGCGCGCGCCAGAGTTCGCACCCGAAGAATGAAGCGCTGACGCTCGGTGACTGAAATCGCGCTGCGTGCGTCCAGCAGATTGAACGTGTGCGAAGCTTTCAGCATCAGCTCGTAGGCGGGCAACGGTAAGTCCACTTCGATCAGCCGCAGACTTTCTTTTTCGCAGACGTCAAACCAGTGAAACAGCGCTTCGACGTCGGCCTGTTCAAAATTGTAGGTCGACATTTCCACCTCGTTCTGGTGAAACACGTCACCGTATAGCACCGAGCCCTGCGGGCCTTCGGTCCAGACCAGGTCGTAGACACTTTCGACGCCCTGCAAGTACATCGCGATGCGTTCCAGGCCGTAAGTGATCTCGCCACTGACCGGTCGACAGTCCAGTCCGCCCACCTGCTGGAAATAGGTGAACTGGGTGACCTCCATGCCGTTAAGCCAGACCTCCCAGCCAAGACCCCAGGCGCCCAGGGTCGGTGATTCCCAGTTGTCTTCGACAAAGCGGACGTCGTGCACCAGCAGATCCAGGCCCAATTCCTGCAGTGATCCCAGGTATAGGTCCTGGATATCGTCGGGGCTCGGTTTCAGCAATACCTGAAACTGGTAGTAGTGCTGGAGCCGGTTAGGGTTTTCGCCGTAGCGGCCGTCGGTCGGGCGACGTGAGGGTTGCACGTAGGCTGTGCGCCAAGGCTCGGGCCCGATGGCGCGCAGGAAGGTCGCAGGGTGAAAGGTCCCGGCGCCCACTTCCATATCGTAGGGCTGCAGCAGTACGCAGCCGAGGCGCGACCAATAATTTTGCAGGGTGAGAATGAGGCCCTGGAAGGTATGCACGTTGGCGGGTTGGGTAGTTGTCACAACGATTGGGTCTGTATCAATGGATGAACCAAAGGCGCGCAGTATAGCCTGCGTGGCCCGCCGGATGTAGCGCAACACCGATAAATCGGGGAATATCAAGGCGTAAGTTTTCAAGAATCGAGGTGTGAGGGTCGCTAAGGCTGTTAAGGGAGAGGAAACCGGGGTGCTCTATGACATCATTGGTATTGGAACCCACCGAGAAGGCGCAGTGGCATGCATTGGTTACCGAAGCGCAACTCGCCTGCCAGCGCAATCTGGATGAACCTCTTGAATCATATCTGGTTTTTATGTTGATGCGCTTCACTGGCGAAGCTGATTTAGCGGCCCGGGCGATGGCGCTGGAATTTCTCGAAGCGCAACTGGCGTCCAGTCAAAATAACGAGAAGTTACGCGACGTTGGCGATAAATGCCTGCTTTTTTCCGGGCTTTTTCCTCAATTGGCGGAGCGGCGGCTGGTCCGGGTGAGCTATTTTGTGCGCCTCGGCCGCAGTGCCTATCAGCAATTGGCGCAGCGGGTGGATCAACAGGCGGACTCCTTATATACACGTCTGGCTGAGGCTTTTGTCCCGGTGATGGACGTGCTGCAGGCGATGCGCGGACTCTCCGGCAGGGCGGTGTTGGGCCCCTTGGCGGCAGCCGAGTTATGGGCGGATACCGGCAGCCGTATGGCCTTGCGTGCCTTCGCCGAGACCAGCGACGGCCTGCCGGTAGCGGATATCGGCCACCGCGCCCACTGACCTGGCGACGGGCGCTCCTCCCAGCGCGGCGCTCTGACCCTGGCGTGCAACTGTGCACCTTGGGGCGCCCGCAAAGCCCGCTGCAAGAGTGACGTATTCCCCGCGGCGGCTTGCGGTACACTGGGGCGTTGTCATTCCACACCCCATCGAAGCCTGGTATGAATAAACCGCGCAAAGCCGCCGCCCTGATCTCCGGGGGCCTGGACTCCCTGCTTGCCGCCAAAGTCATTCTCGATCAGGGCGTGCACGTCGAGGGCATCAATTTCTTCACCGGGTTTTGCGTCGAAGGGCACACCCACGCGATTCGCAAGAAAGACCGTGCGCGACCCAAGCGCAATAACGCCCTGTGGGTGGCCGAGCAGCTGGGTATCAAGCTGCATATCATCGATATCATCGAAGAGTATAAAGATGTCGTGTTGAATCCCAAGCACGGCTATGGCGCCAATCTCAATCCCTGCCTGGACTGCAAGGTGTTCATGGTGCGCAAGGCGCAGGAGTGGATCGAGCGCAAAGGCTTCGATTTCATTATCACCGGCGAAGTGATGGGCCAGCGCCCCAAGTCGCAGCGCAAGGACACCCTGCCGGTGATTGCCCACGAGTCCGGTGCCGAGGATCGGTTGCTCCGGCCCTTATGCGCGCAATATCTGCCGGAGACACTGCCTGAGCGCGAGGGGTGGGTTGACCGCGAACGCCTGCTGGCGTTCGAAGGCCGCAGCCGCAAACCGCAAATCGCGCTGGCCGAACAGTTCGGCTTCGAAGAGTATGCGCAGCCCGCGGGTGGCTGCTGCTTTCTCACCGACGCGCAGTACTCGCGCAAGCTTTCGGATCTGTGGAGCGCGCGCGGCGAGCGGCGCTACGAACTGGACGACATTATGCTGCTCAAGGTCGGCCGACATCTTCGGCCGCGGCCGCATTTCAAAATGATCATCGGGCGCGAAGACGGAGAGAACCGCTTCCTTGAGGGTTACCGCAAACAATTCACGCATCTGGTTACGCGCAGCCATAACGGACCCCTGGCGCTGCTCGACGGCCAGACCGCCGAGGGCGATCTGAATTTGGCCGCGCAGATTACGGCGCGCTTCAGCCAGGGGCGCGATGCCGAATCGGTGTCGGTGGAAATTCACACCACCGATGGCGCCACCCTGACGCGGCAGGTCAAACCGCTGCGCGGCGAAGATATTCCGTCGCACTGGTATCTGTGAGCGAACTGCAACTCGATGCCCGGTGCATGCTCTGTCCGATGCCGGTGATCCGCGCACAGGAAAAGATCGAGCAACTTCAGGTCGGTGACATACTCAGCGTCTGCTGCACCGACCCCGGGGCGGTACACGACATTCCCGCCTGGTGCCGGGTGCACGGCCACACCGTGCTGGAGATCGTGCAGCAAGAGGATGAAATCACTATTCGTATCGAAGTGCGGGACGCATAATAAGCAACATGAGCAGCACCGCGGACAACACCTTGCAAAATTCGCGCTACCAAGAAGTCCGCAAAGTCACGCTGATCGGCTCGCTGGTGGATTTCCTGCTCGGCGTCGCCAAGATTCTGGTCGGCGTCGTGGCCCATTCGCAGGCGCTGGTCGCCGACGGCGTGCATTCGCTGTCGGATCTCGCTACCGACTTCATTGTTCTCTACGCGGCCAAACATTCGCATCGCGAAGCCGATGAAGATCATCCCTATGGCCATGGGCGGATCGAAACGCTGGCTACGGTTGGCTTGGGCATCTCGCTGATCGCCGTGGCGCTGGGTATCGGTTACGATGCGGTGCAGCGTATGAATGAGCCGGATCATCTGCAGGTACCCGGTATGCTCGCTCTGGGCGTGGCGTTTATTTCGGTTATCTCCAAAGAAGCCATCTATCAGTACACCCGCAACGCCGCCCGCCGTCTGCGCTCCAACATGCTAATGGCCAACGCCTGGCACAGCCGCAGCGATGCCATTTCCTCTATCGTGGTCATTATCGGAATTCTCGGCGCTATGATGGGATATACCTATCTTGATTCAGTGGCGGCCATCGCGGTGGCCGCCATGATCGCCAAAATCGGTTTCGATCTGGTACGAGACAGCAGCCGCGAGCTGATCGATACTGCGTTGGACCCGGAGCTGACCGACCATATCCGCGACGAAGTCCTTGACGTGGATGGCGTGCGCGCCCTGCACATGCTGCGCTCCCGGCGCAGTGGCGGGGACGCGCTGGTGGATCTGCACCTGCAGGTCGACCCGCGGATCAGTGTTTCCGAAGGCCACCAGATCGGCGATACGGTTCGCCGGCGACTTCTCAAGCGCGTCGAGGAAGTCACCGACGTCACGGTGCACATTGACCCGGAAAACGACGAGCAGGAGTCGCCCTGCGATCAGCTGCCGCTGCGCGGCATGGTGATCGACAAGCTGAAGCAGTACTGGTCCGAGGCCGGCATCGAGGATATCGACGACGACCAGATCACCCTGCACTACCTCGGGGGACGTCTGCAGATCGAGCTTTACCTGCCTTTGTCGGTGCTCGATAGAGTGGAGGCTGCCGCCGCGTTTATTCGTAGCATCGAGCGGGCGGCAAAAAAAGTGCCCGAAGTGAACGCCGTGCAGGTCAGCTTCCGGCCTTAGTTGCACTATAATGGAGCATTTCCAGGTGCCCGTGCCACAAATCAGTGCGCCGGGGTCGGGCGTGGAAGGGTGGCCGTTATACAACTCTATGGGGTACAAGCGGTTTTTCCCGTGGCATAATTCGTGCTCTTGCAGTGAACACTTTATTCAGTTGCCCGGCGTATCTGCCGGGAGCGAATTTTTAATCCAGCCCAATTTCGGAGGAAGGTAAATGACGGCAGCCAAAGTTACAAAATTGATGAAGGACAACGGTGTCAAGTTCGTTGACCTGCGCTTCACCGATACGCGCGGCAAGGAACAGCATGTAACGCTGCCCGCCGGTGAAATGAACGCCGCCTTCTTCAAAGAGGGAAAAATGTTCGACGGTTCGAGTATCGCGGGCTGGAAGGGCATCAATGAGTCGGACATGGTTTTGATGCCGGATACCGCCACCGCCGTGTTGGACCCGTTTGCCGACGAGTCCACTATGAACCTGCGCTGCGATATCCTCGAGCCGACCACCATGAAGGGCTACGACCGCGACCCACGCTCCATAGCGCAGCGCGCCGAGGCTTATCTGAAATCCACCAAGATCGCCGATACCGCGTATTTCGGTCCGGAGAATGAGTTTTTCATTCTCGACGATGTCCGCTGGGGCGCCAACATGGGTGGTGCCTTCTATAAAGTCGACTCCGATGAGGCCTCCTGGAACGCCGAACGCGTATATGAAGACGGTAATATCGGTCATCGGCCGGGTATCAAGGGGGGTTATTTCCCGGTACCGCCGGTGGATTCCTTGCATGACATCCGCTCGGCAATGTGTCTGGCGCTGGATGAAATGGGCTGTCCCACCGAAGTGCACCACCACGAGGTGGCCACCGCCGGTCAGTGTGAAATCGGCGCGGCTTTCAACACCCTGGTGCGCAAATCCGACGAAGTGCAGATTCTCAAATATGTAATCTGGAATGTAGCCCACAGCTACGGTAAGACGGCGACTTTCATGCCCAAGCCGCTGGTCGGTGATAACGGTAACGGCATGCATGTGCACATGTCGTTGGCCAAAGGCGGCCAGAACCTGTTCACCGGTAAGAAATACGGCGGCCTGTCCGATATCGCCCTGTATTATATTGGTGGTGTCATCAAGCACGCGCGCGCCCTGAATGCTTTCACCAACGCCTCGACCAACTCCTATAAGCGTCTGGTGCCCGGTTTCGAAGCACCGGTGATGTTGGCTTACTCGGCCCGCAACCGCTCGGCGTCCATCCGCATTCCTTTTGTCTCCAATCCCAAGGCGCGGCGTATCGAGGTGCGCTTCCCGGATTCCACCGCCAACCCTTACTTGGCCTTTTCCGCCATGCTGATGGCCGGTATCGACGGCATCCAGAACAAGATCCATCCGGGGGACGCCATGGACAAGGATCTGTACGATCTGCCGCCGGAAGAAGAGGCCAAGATTCCCCAGGTCTGCTATTCCTTTGACCAGGCGCTGGGTGAACTGGACAAGGACCGCAAATTCCTGACCGCCGGCGGCGTGTTCACCAACGATATGATCGACGCCTATATCGCCCTCAAGATGGACGAGGTCACGCGCCTGCGCATGACCACGCATCCGGTCGAGTTCGACATGTACTACAGCCTGTAGATCCAGCAGATAACCGGTAGTGGAAACGCCCCCCAACGGGGGCGTTTTTTGTTGCGCGGTGGGGCCGTGGCCAGTAAGGTGAAGACTGACGAAACGACCCGGGGGCAACGCTATGAGCTGCGAAAAAGGCATTGTAATTGCGGCAATTATTCTGTTGGTCAGTGCGACCGCCGGGGCCGCGGTGTACAAAACCGTGGACCAAAACGGCAATGTGGTCTACACCGACGATCCGGCCGGTCACGGCGAGCCGGTGAAGTTGCCGCCGCTGTCGACGGTGCCGCCGCCGAAGTACCTCACTACGCCGGCTACCAGCGCCGCGCCGGCCCCCCAGAGCGCGCCTGCGGCATACCGCGAGCTTTTAATTACCGCCCCTACGCAGGACGAAACGCTGCGCAACAACCCCGGGAATGTGGAGGTAAAGGCGCGCCTGAGCCCGCAACTGGATGCAGCCAGCGGCGATCGATTGCAGTATTTTCTTGATGGGAAGGCCTTCGGCGACCCCAGTGTTTCCGAGCAACTGTTGATTCCCAATCTGGACCGTGGCGCCCACACGGTGTCGGTGGCCGTGGTAAGCCCGTCTGGAAAACCGCTCAAACGCAGTGACAGCGTGCGTTTTTACCTGCACCGCCAATCGGTAAACTTTCCCCGGGGCCCCCAGCCCGCGCCTAGGGGCACCCCCTGATCGCCCCTTTCGGGCACGCTCCGATCCATTGCACTATAATAGTGCGTGCGCTGACTGATACTGTGCGATTGCACCTTATAAGGTCAGCGTAAACCGCGAAAGGATTTGGCGGTATTTCCTTCATAATTCAATATAACCAATAGGTTCAGTCGTTTAAGTATGTGCTGGTGATTGGGGGGCGGATTTCCTCAGCTGGCGGGCGAACTGGTTTGGTTTTTGCACTCGGTTGAACATGTCATTGTCCGAAGACCCTTTACAGGCTTGGCCCGGCCAGTTGCTTGAGATGCTCAACACGGCCGTCATCCTGCTGGACGGAGCGCTGCGGCTGACCTATCTGAACCCCGCCGCGGAGAACCTCTTCGCGATCAGTCGCAGGCAGGTCAGCGGCCAGTACTGGCCGGGCATGCTGCACGCCGAGAGCTCGCTCGGCGAGCGCTTGCGAGCGGCTTTGCAGGAGCAGGAGCCTTTTACCGAGCGCGAGCTGGAGTTACACACCGCCTACGCTCAGCGTATCACCGTGGACTGCACCGCGACGCCATTAAGTAACGGGGAGTTATTATTGGAAATTGTACGTGTCGACCGCCAGTTGCGCATTGCCCACGAGGAGCATCTGCTCACCCAGCAGCACGCTGCGCGTGACCTGATGCGTGGCATGGCGCACGAAATCAAGAACCCCCTCGGCGGTCTGCGCGGTGCCGCGCAACTGCTGGAAAGCGAGCTCGAGCTGCCAGAGATGAAGGAGTACACGCAGGTGATCATTGGCGAAGCCGACCGGTTGAGCAATCTGGTGGACCGCATGCTGGGCCCCAACACGGTGCCTGACCACCGCATGATTAATATTCACCAGGTAATAGAGCACGTGCGTAGTCTGGTCGATGCCGAGGCATATCCGGGGCTGGCGTTGAAGCGGGAATACGATCCCAGTATTCCGGAGTTGCAGGCCGATGCGCAACTGTTGGTCCAGGCGATGCTCAATCTGGTGCGCAACGCCGCTCAGGCCGGGGCTGGTTGCATCACTTTGCGCAGCCGCACCCAGCGCCAATTCACCATCGGCCACACGCGCTACAAACTGGTGATCCGTATCGACATCATCGATGACGGCCCCGGCATACCCCCCGCAATGCAGAATAAAATCTTTTATCCCATGGTTACCGGCCGCGCCGACGGGACGGGTCTCGGGCTGTCGATCGCCCAATCGCTGATCAATCAGCACCACGGCATTATTGAGTTTGCCAGTGCGCCGGGGAATACCACCTTTACTATCCTGTTGCCTTTGGAGGTTGCAAATGACTCATGCTGAAAGCGTCTGGGTGATCGATGACGATCAGTCCATACGCTGGGTGCTGGAAAAAGCCCTGGAAAAAGCCAGTATGAACGTTAACAGTTTTGCCTCCGCCAGCGGCATTCTGGAGACACTGGAGCGCGGCCAGCCCGATGTACTGATTACCGACGTGCGCATGCCGGGCATGGACGGTTTCGAATTGTTGGGCAAGATCCAGCAGCGCTATCCGGAATTGCCGGTGATTATTATCACCGCGCATTCCGATCTGGACAGCGCGGTGACCGCCTACAAGGGCGGGGCTTTCGAATACCTGCCAAAACCTTTCGATGTGCAGGAGGCCGTCGAGCTTACCCGCCGCGCCGTCGAGCACAGCCGTGCCAATAAAGGTGCCAGCCCGGCGGCGGCCAGTGAACAGGTGCCGGAAATCATCGGCGAAGCACCGGCCATGCAGGAGGTCTTCCGCGCCATCGGGCGGCTGTCCAGATCGAACATCACCGTGCTCATCAACGGTGAATCCGGCACCGGTAAGGAGCTGGTGGCGCGTGCCCTGCATCGCCACAGTCCGCGTGCCGAGCAGCCGTTCGTGGCGCTGAATATGGCGGCCATCCCGCGCGATCTGCTGGAGTCAGAACTGTTCGGTCACGAGCGCGGTGCATTTACCGGTGCCCAGAGCCAGCGCGTCGGCCGCTTCGAACAAGCCGATGGCGGGACCCTGTTTCTCGACGAAATCGGCGATATGCCGGCGGAAATGCAGACCCGCCTGTTGCGGGTATTGTCGGATGGCGAATTTTACCGTGTCGGTGGGCATACACCGATCAAAGTCGATGTGCGGATTATCGCCGCCACCCACCAGAA
>JASBSN010000056.1 GCA_030148915.1 Thiogranum sp. | reverse complement strand
GCCGCTGTCGATATCCAGCACCGCGAACCGGTCACGGCCGACATAGGCGATGCGTTCGCCGTCATCGGTGATACCCAGGGCATAGACCCCGGCGTCGAGTTTGTTCACCGTTTTGGTGATGGCGAATTTCGCCAGATCCATTACGTGCAGATCGGAGCGGTATTCAAAACCGACCTGGCGGTCCTTGCCATCGAGCACGGCTTTGCAGGTGTTGACGACGATGGCGGCGTACTGGCCGTTGCTGGACGGCACGATCGGGCCGACGTAGTCGTGAAAACCGGTTTTCGGATCGCAGTCGCCCTTGCCGGAGCCGAGCCGCGACAGCTTGATACGTTTGATCATGTGGCTGTCAAGATCGATATAGCCACCGATGAAATCGGGCATCTGCTGCGCGCTGTCGTTCACCATGCGCCCCAGAGAGCTCGGCAGCAACAGCACTTTCCCCTGTGGGTACGAGCCCGTCAGCACCACATCCTTAAAGTTGCTGATACCCCAGCGGCTGTCGCCGACGCGGCCGTACTGGGTGCCGAAAATGCTGTCCAGATCCGCCCGCTGGCCCATGGCTTCGACCATGTCGCCGGTTTCACTGTTCCAGATTTTGATGCCGCCGGTGTACTTGTCGTTCTCCGCCAGCGTGAAGCCGCCGGCGCCGCCGGTGATGATGTGTTTGCCATCGGCGGAGAAATGTACCGTATAGATGTCGTCTTCAGACGCATGCCCGGTGCCGCACAGCAGGGTTAGACTCAGGGTCGCGGTGGTGAACAGTGAGGAAAATTTCATGTAGTGATGATCCCAGCGTAGTTGTCCTTAGAGAGTGAGACCGTTACGGCGGGCCCCCGAAGTTCTGCAAAACGGTGCGTCAGTGCTAGGACGCGACGATTGGTGGGGCTATCGGCCGCGCGGGGGGCAGCTTGAGATGCGTATGATGAGAGAGGGCGGTGGTGTGTGCTCAGACCGCCACAAGGCTATTAACTGAGAACCTCTGATCAATTCGTCATACCGGCGCAGGCCGGTATCCAAGTTATTGAAAGCACCGGATGACTCGCTTCGCTCGCCCTTTGGGCCGCCCTGCGGGCGTTCAACGCGCAAGCGCTTTTGTCTCGCCTACGCCAGAATGAAGAAAAGGAAATTAATCAGAGATTCATTAAGTTATCGATTTTTTCTCGAATCAATATCACTTAAAGATCCGGCGCTGAAAAAGCTTCGCAGATGCGTTCATCGAGCCAGTAGCGCGGGCGCCACGGCCACCGCCCGGCGACAAAGCCGACGTGTCCGCCGCGCCGGCTGAGCTCCAGCCGAACCCCCGGCCCGAGTTCAGCCGGCGTCGGTATGGCATCGGCACTCATGAAGGGGTCATCGCGCGCATGCAAGATGAGTGTGGGGGTACGGATACCGATCAGGTAGCCGCGACTGCTGGCGCGCCGGTAATAATCGTCGACGCCGTCAAAACCGTGCAGGGGGGCGGTGATCTGGTCGTCGAAGGCGCGAAATGAGGTGAGTGCGTCGAGCCGATCGAGCTCGATCGGCAGCGCCAGGCGCGCCGCCTTGGCGCGTACCCCGGCGCGCAGTCTGCGCAGCAGGTGGGACTGGTACAGGCGCGACACGCCGGCCTGCAGGCGCAGGGCCGCCTTGTTCAGCTCAAAGGGTACGGAAACCGCCACAGCGCTTCTCAGCCGCTTCTGGGCGGGGTTCTCGCCCAACCATTTAAGCAGGACATTGCCGCCCAGCGATACACCGACGGCCAATAGCGCGCGTGACGGAAAGCGCCGGTGCAGCAACTCGATAAGCGTATTCAGATCGCCGGTCTCACCGGAGTGATAGCTGCGCGGCAGGCGGTTGGGCTCACCGCTGCAGCCGCGGAAGTTCAGCAGCACAACCTGCAGGCCGCAGTTACCCAGAGAGCGCATCAGGCCGGCCGCATAGTGCGAACGCACCGAGCCTTCAAGCCCGTGCAGCAGGATCACCAGCGGCCCTGCGCGCGGCGCCGCCCAGTCCAGATCGATGAAATCACCGTCGTCCAGTTCCACGCGCTCGCGCCGTAGTGGCGGCGGCCGCTGTCTGCGAAAAATATGCGCGAACAAGGTCTGCAGGTGCGCCCCCGGCAACCACCAGGCCGGTTTAAAAGCGCTGTTCAGCGCCGCTTCGGCGTGTAGGCGCATCACTCGGCCGCGCGCTTAGAGGATACGTTCGATGGTGCTGCGCAGGGTTTCGATAGTGAAGGGCTTATCGAACAGCGCCGAGACGCCGCTGCGCGCGATCCCGGCCAGACGGTTACGGTCGGTTTCAGAGGTCACCATCAGTAGCGGAACGCTCTGCTGCGTACTGTGATTGCGGATGAACTGACTGAGCTGCTCGCCGTCCATTTCCGGCATATTATAGTCGGTGACAATCAGATCGAAAAACGATTGCTCGATCAGCTCTATGGCCTGCTGGCCGTTTTCCGCCTCGACAAATTCCTCGATGCCGAGGCGCTGCAACATCTGCCGCACGATGCGCCGTGAAGTAAAGCTGTCATCGACGATCAACACACGCAAATCGTCGGGCGTAAACTGTTTCAGTTGCAGCGGATCGGGTTGTAGATAATCCAGTGTGGCCAAGAGCGCCTTGCGCAGTTGCTCGAGGTTAAAGGGCTTGGGCAGAATGGCCATGACACCGGCCTGGCGCAACGGCTCCAGGTAGCGGATGCCGGTCTCGCTGGAGATGAGCATGAATGCGGTGTCCAGCAGCGAGTCGTCGGCGCGCATCTGCTGGACCAGTTCGGTACCTGTCATATCGGGCAGGTGCATAGCGCTGATCACCAAATCGGGGGGATGGGCGCGCATCCGCTCCAGTGCCTGAGCGCCAGCGTCAATCCAGTGCAGTTGCACGGCGCCCAACCGGTGCAGGTAGTCTTCGATAATCCGGTGCTGGGTGCTGGAAGGCTCCACCAACAGGATTTCCAGTTGCTCGATCGACAGCTGACTCATGGGTCGGCGCGGTTCTCGGTGAGGTGCGCGACCACCCCCGGGTCGGCGAGCGTCGAAATATCGCCCAGACTGTCGAGTTCGTTGGCGGCGATTTTGCGCAGAATACGGCGCATGATTTTACCGGAGCGGGTTTTCGGCAGCCCGGGCGCCCACTGGATGACGTCGATGGTGGCGATCGGGCCGATTTCGTGGCGCACCAGCTCGATCAGTTCGCGTTTCAAGGCGTCCTCGGGCTGCACCCCCTTGACCAGCGTGACGTAGGCGTAGATACCCTGGCCTTTGATATCGTGTGGGAAGCCCACCACGGCGGCTTCGGCAACGTCTTTGTGCAGCACCAGCGCGCTTTCCAGTTCGGCGGTACCGAGGCGGTGTCCGGATACATTCAGCACGTCGTCGACGCGACCGGTGATCCAGTAGTAGCCGTCGCGGTCGCGGCGCGCGCCGTCACCGCTGAAGTACATGCCGGGGTAGGTGGTAAAATAAGTATCGATGAAGCGCTGGTGATCGCCGTAGACGCTGCGCATCTGACCCGGCCAGGGATAGGTGATCACCAGATTGCCCTCGGCGGCGCCCTCCAGCACCCGTCCTTCATTGTCCACCAGCGCCGGCCGGACGCCCAAAAACGGCAGACTGGCCGAACCCGGTTTCAGGTCCGTGGCGCCGGGCAGAGGGGTGATCATGTGGCCGCCCGTTTCGGTCTGCCACCAGGTGTCGACAATCGGGCAGCGCTGATCGCCGACCACGCGGTAATACCACTGCCAGGCTTCCGGGTTGATCGGCTCGCCGACGGTGCCAAGCACGCGCAGCGAGCTGCGCTCGGTGCGTTTGACCGGTTGATCGCCTTCGCGCATCAGGGCACGGATGGCCGTTGGCGCGGTGTAGAAGGAGGCCACCCGGTGCTTATCGCAGACCTGCCAGAAACGCGAAGCATCGGGATAGGTGGGAATACCTTCGAACATCAGGGTGGTCGCGCCGTTGGCCAACGGACCGTAGACAATATAGGTGTGACCGGTGATCCAGCCCACATCGGCGGTACACCAGTAGTGCTCACCGTCCTGATAATCGAACACATACTTGTGGGTGATGGCGGCAAACAGCAGATAGCCGCCGCTGGTGTGCAGCACGCCCTTGGGCTTGCCGGTGGATCCCGAGGTATACAAAATGAACAGCGGATCTTCGGCGTCCATCGGCTCGGGCTTGCAGACGCTGTCGACAGTGGCGGACAGTTCATGCAGCCAGACGTCGCGCCCGGGCCGCCAGTCGATTTCACCGCCCGTGCAGCGGCATACCAGCACGGTGTGCACATCGGCGCACTCGGCAACGGCGCGATCGGTGTTGCTTTTCAGCGGTACCGTTTTGCCGCCGCGCCGGCCTTCATCGGCGGTGATCACTATGCGGCAATCGGAATCACGAATCCGGTCCTTGAGTGACTCCGGTGAAAACCCGCCAAAGACCACCGAGTGGATGGCGCCGATGCGCGCACAGGCCAGCATGGCGTACGCGGCCTCGGGAATCATCGGCATATAAATGCACACGCGATCGCCCTTGGCGACACCGCGCGCTTTCAGCACATTGGCAAAAAGGCAGACCTGGCGGTGCAATTCGCGATAGGTGATACGGCTGTCCTGGGTCGGATCGTCACCCTCCCAGATAATGGCGGTCTGATCGCCGCGCCGCTCCAGATGCCGATCGATGCAGTTGTAGCTGACATTCAGGCTGGCGCCGTCGAACCAACGGATTTTCCCCGTCGTGTAGTCCCAGTCGAGCACTTGCTGCCAGGGCTTGTACCAGCTGAGGAAACGATCCGCCTGTTCCGCCCAGAAGCTCTCCGGATCGTCCACGGATTGTTGGTACAGGCGTTCGTAAGCGGCTTTGTCAACGTGCGCACTGGCGGCGAAAGCGGCCGGTACCGGATACACTTTTTCCTCGGACATGCAGGCACTCCCTGGTTTGTTTTGGGCCATTGTACGGACAATGTAAAAAAGGTATCAATGTTGTTTTATCGATTGCCGCGGCGGCAGCTGTGCCGTATCCCAGTGATCGACCGCCCAGCGCCAGAATTCCTCCAGTGTGGCGCTCTGCAGCGCCGCGGGCGGTCGGTGGCCGAGAAAGCGCAGCGCGCGGCACAGCGTGGCGACCGGATGAGCGCTATCGACCGCTTCGGCGTGGCTTTGCTTGCTCAATTTTATCCCCGCGGCGTCCACGGCCAGTGGCAGGTGCAGGTACTGCGGGGTCGGATAGGCGAGTAATTGTTGCAGCAGAATTTGGCGCGCGGTCGAGTCCAGCAGATCGGCGCCGCGCACCACATGTGTGATGCCCTGCCGCGCGTCGTCCACCACCACGGCCAGCTGATAGGCAAACAGGCCGTCGGCGCGTTTGAGGATGAAATCGCCGCACTCGGACGGCAGCCAGGAGGAAATCTCGCCCTGCAACCGGTCGTGAAAGCGGATCGACCGTTCGGGCACGCGCAAGCGCGTGGCACGCGCTTTAGCCCCTGCGGGCAAACCCTCGCGGCAGGTGCCGGGGTAGATGCCGGGCGGGGCGCCGGTGCCGGCGAGCTGTTGGATATCACGGCGCGAGCAGGCGCACGGGTAGCACTGCTGCAAGGTTTCCAGTTGCCGCAGGGCCTGTGCATAGTGAGCGCTGCGTTGTTGCTGGTAGCTGACCGGTGCATCCGGGTGCATGCCGAACGCCGACAGGGTGCTGAGTATCTGCTGCGCGGCGCCGGGAACCGCGCGTGGCGCGTCCAGATCTTCGATGCGTACCAGCCATTGCCCGGCCTGCGCCCGGGCGTCGAGAAAGCTGCCGACTGCCGCCACCAGCGAGCCGAAGTGCAGCGGACCGGTGGGCGAGGGCGCGAAGCGACCGCGGTAGGGGGATGGATCAGCCGTTGCTAGCCCATTTGCTTTTCACGGATTTCATCGAGGGTCTTGCAGTCGATGCACAGCGTCGCCGTCGGTCGCGCCTCGAGACGGCGAATGCCGATCTCGACGCCGCAGGCCTCGCAGTATCCGTAGTCTTCATTTTCCAGGTTCATCAGCGCTTCGTCGATTTTCTTGATCAGCTTGCGCTCCCGATCGCGCGCGCGCAGCTCCATGCTGAACTCCGATTCCTGCGTGGCGCGGTCGTTCGGGTCGGGAAAGTTGGCCGCTTCATCCTGCATGTGGTGCACGGTGCGGTCGACTTCCTCCATCAGCTCGCGTTTCCAGGCCAGGAGTATATTACGGAAGTGCTGAATCTGCGCTTCGTTCATGTACTCTTCGTCTTTCTTTTTCTCGTACGGCGCGATGTCCTGCGCCGGACCGGTGTTGCTGGTCGCTGTCGGCGGCTTTTTAGCGCCGCTTGCGGCTCTGTTTTTGGCCGCCGCGGTCTTTTTCACCGCCGCCTTGGGCTTGGCGGCAGCGGGCTTGCCGGGCGCTTTTTTTACTGCGGCTTTCTTCGCCGGCGCTTTCTTAGCAGCGGCTTTCTTCGCCGGCGCTTTTTTGGCGGCAACTTTCTTTGTCGCCACGGCTTTCTTTTTTGTCACCGCTTTTTTGGTGACACTCTTGCTCTTCGCTTTTGCAGCCTTTTTTTTGGCAGCCATTCAACCTCTCCCGACCAGCAACACAAAAGTAGCCGTGCTCTATATCAAAAACCCGCAAATCAAGCAAGTTTGCCCTGCCTGCCCGATAACAAGTGCGCTAGTTTCCGGTGCCGCCTGTGCTGAGTCAAGGGCGTAGCCGACAAAATTCCCCCGCGCGGGGCGGGCTTGTTGGCGGTTTCCCCGCTGAGGTACGCTAGCCCGCGATAAATAGGGGAAAAACGCTCATGCACAGGCTCACAACGCTGCTGTTCGATGTCGACGGCACCCTGGCGGAAACCGAAGAAATTCACCGCCAGGCATTTAATAGCGCTTTTCAGCGCGCCGGTCTTGACTGGCACTGGTCGGAAGAGATGTACCGAGAATTGCTTACCGTGACCGGCGGTAAAGAACGTATGCGCTATTATCTGGATACGCACAAGCCCGATTTCACGCTTCCGGGGCCCGGCACCGCGGAGGCCTCTATCGCCGCATTGCACGCCAGTAAAACCGAAATTTATACGCACACGGTAGCCGCCGGGCAGGTGCCGATGCGCCCCGGCGTACGGCGTGTGCTGTGTGCGGCGCGCGAAGCCGGCTTACGCTTGGGTATCGCCACCACTACCACCCGCGCCAATGTAACCGCGTTGCTCCAACACAGTCTCGCCGCGGATGCCGAAAGCTGGTTCGACGTCATCGCCGCCGGCGGGGTGGTGGCGGCGAAAAAGCCGGCCCCCGATATCTACCATTACGTCATGCGCGAGATGGGCGTGACAGCGGACCAATGCCTGGCCTTCGAGGATACCGAAAACGGTTTGCGCTCGGCCTTGGCCGCCGACGTGCAGACCCTGGTCACTGTCAGCCGCTATAGCGCCGGACAGGATTTTCGCGGTGCCGCGCTGGTGCTGGATCAGCTCGGTGAGCCTGGGGAGCCGTTCCAGGTGGCGGCGGGGGACGCCCACGGTCATAACGTTGTCAGCCTGGAGCTGCTCTACGCACTGCACGCCGCGGCCGGCGAATGACCGCCCGGCGCCTGCGCTCGATTACGCCGTTTCACGTCATGGCGTTGCTGGCGCGGGCGCGGGAACTCGAAGCCGAGGGCCGTGAGATTGTCCACATGGAGATCGGTGAGCCGGATTTCGACACCCCGGCGCCGATTGTCGCCGCCGGCATCGCCGCCCTGCGGGCCGGTCATACGCGCTACACACCGGCGCTCGGACTGCCCGCCCTGCGCCAGGCGATCGCCGCGGATTACCGGCAGCGCTTTGGCGTCGATATAGCCGCCGATCGGATTGTGGTGACCCCGGGTGCATCCGGGGCGCTGCAGCTGCTGAGCGCCCTGCTGGTCGATCCCGGCAGCCGCGTGCTGATGAGCGACCCGGGCTATCCCTGCAACCGCAATTTCGTCCACTTAGTCGGCGGCGAACCGGCCGCGATTGCGGTGACCGCCGCTCAGGACTACCAACTGGATGCCGAAACCGTGCGCCGGCAATGGACGCCCAACACCGTCGCTGCGCTTATCGCCAGCCCGTCCAATCCCACCGGCAGCGTACTGTCCCGAACGGCGATGGACGCCTTGCTCAGGGCCGTGCGCGAGCGCGACGGCCACTTGCTTGTCGATGAAATCTATCAGAACCTGTATTACCAGAGCCGGCCCTACACGGCGCTGGAGCTGCACGATGAAGTCTTCGTCATCAACAGTTTTTCCAAATACTTCGGTATGACCGGCTGGCGGCTGGGCTGGCTGGTGGCGCCCCAGGCGTATATTCGCTCGCTGGATACACTGGCGCAGAATCTGTTTCTGGCGGCACCGACACCCGCCCAGCATGCCGCGCTGGCGGCCTTTCATCCGCAGACGCTGAGCATTCTCGAACACCGCCGCCAGGAGTTTCGCGCCAGGCGCGACTATTTGTTGCCGGCGCTGCGCGGGCTCGGCTTCATTATCGAGCGCGAACCCGAGGGCGCCTTTTATCTTTACGCCGACTGCAGTCGCTTCACCGATGACAGCTTCCGCTTCGCCACGACGCTGTTGGAGAGCGCCGGTGTGGCGGTGACGCCGGGCGTGGATTTCGGCAGCCACGCAGCGGCGCGCCACCTGCGTTTTGCCTATACCACCTCGCTGGAGCGGCTACAGATCGGTGTGCAGCGGCTGGCGGAGTTTCTGCAGCGTCTCTGACTGGAGCGAGCAATGAAAGATGTCTACGCCGGCCCGCGTTATCTGTTGGAAGGGTTCCGTTTGTTGCGCCAGCCCGGATTGCGCCGCTTCGTGATGCTACCGCTGCTGGTCAATGTCGCGCTGTTCGGTGCGCTCATCGGTCTGGCCTACGGCTGGGTGGATGACGCCTCGCAGTATCTGATCGACGGCTTGCCGGATTGGCTGCACTGGTTGAGTTACCTGATCGTGCCGGTGTTTGTGGGGGTCAGCCTGGTGGTGATTTTCTACGCCTTTTCGCTCGTCGCCAATCTGATCGCCGCGCCCTTCAACGGCCTGTTGGCCGAAGCGGTCGAAGCGCATCTCACCGGCCAGCCGCAGCAAGCCGGCTGGGGGCAGGTACTGCGCGACCTCCTGCCCGGTATACTCTCCGAGTTGCGCAAACTGCTGTACTTCGCCCTGCGCGCGATACCGTTGTTACTGTTGATACTGGTGCCGGTGGTCAATATGGCCGCGTCACTCCTCTGGCTGCTGTTCAGCGCCTGGATGATGACGGTGCAGTATGTGGACTACCCCATGGCCAACCACCGCTTGTTCTTCGGCGAACAACGCGCGCGTCTGCGCCGGCGTCCGTTGCTGGCGTGGAGCTTCGGCGCAGGCGTAATGCTGGCGACCCTGGTGCCAGTGCTGAATTTTTTTGTCATGCCGGCGGCGGTGGCCGGTGCCACCGCCTTATGGGTGCGGGAAAACGGCCTCGCCCCGAAGCGCTAGCAGGGCGGCGCCATAAGCGGCTTGTTGCTGCGCCGCGCGCCTGACCGGCACTTGCAGAGACCCGGCGCGGATCTGTTGCCAGCCGAGATTCGGCGCTCCGCCGCCGACTGTCAGCACCTGCGCGGGGTAGGGCGCGCCCAGTTCGGCAAGCAGCCGGTAGCCACGGTGTTCGATAGCGGCGAGGCCTTCCAGAATGGCCTGAAAGAAACGCGCGTCCGAGGCCGGCCTCGGCTGTAGCCGAGGCGCCAGGTACGGGTCCGGCAGCGGAAAGCGCTCACCGCGGGCCGGCAGGGGGTAGTAGTCGAGTCCGGTAGGATTGTCGGGTTGCAACAGACGGCTGAAACGGCCGATATCGCAGTGGCTGAAAAACTGTTGCAACACCGCGCCGCCGGCGTTGGAGGCGCCCCCGACCAGCCAACGTTCGCCCAGTCGATGACTGTACACGCCGTATTTGGCGGCGAATACCGGCCGCGACGCCAGCACCTTGAGCACCAGGGTCGAGCCCAGCGCGGTGACCGCCGTGCCGGTGCGCAGCGCGCCGGCGGCAATAAAGCCCGCCGTACTGTCGGTGGTACCGGCGAGTATGGCGACATGCTCGCCGCAGCCCCAGCGCCGCGCCAGCGCCGGGCGCAGGGTGCCGATCACCTTGCCAGGCGCTGCTACCCGCGGTAACTGTGGCTGACGCAAACCGAGTTCGCCGAGCCACTCCGGCCAGCAGCGCCGCTCGGCGTCGTACCCCAGTTTAAGCGCGTTATTCTCGTCGCTGCAGTCAAACCGGCCGCTCAGTTGCCCGGCCAGCCAATCGGCCTGATGCAGCGCCACCCAACTCTGCTCCTCCAGCCCGGCGCGCAGATACAGACACTTCGCCAGGCTCGATGAAGCGCCGCGCGCGGCACTGTCGGGCGGGGCGAAGCGCGCCACCTGTCGGGCGGCCTCGGTGGCGCGATGGTCGTTGTACATCAGGCCAGGTGTCAGGGGTGTACCGTCGGGGCTGCTCAGCAATAGCGTGGCGGAGGTGCCGTCGACGGCAATACGTTCTATGCGTTGTGCATCGAGCTGCCGCGCCAGCGCCGCGAGGCTGTCCTGGAGTGCCTGCCACCAGAGGGCGGGGGCTTGCTGTACGGCGTCTCCTGAGCGCTCGGGGGGCGGCAGCTCGCGGCGCGCCTTGGCGACCACCCGAGCGCGGGCGTCAATGGCGCAGACACGACAGGCGGAAGTCCCGATATCGATGCCGACATAAACTGACATACGTGGTAATTGCTCCTATGGCGACTTACGTTCCAGTAGATCAGACCTCTGACAACCCTAAGGTTTAGACACCCGTAAATCCAGAGGTTCGGCCGGGCAGGCCCTCGATGGTGCATGTGCCGCTCGCGGCACCCTACGCCATCGTGGGCCTGCCCGGCCGAACCTCGGACCGGAGTCACCGAACCTCGGACCGGAGCTACCGAACCCCAGACTCGAAGCCACAGGAAGTCTTGGTGCGCGAACCCTCTGAGCTCGGTGCAGGCGGGTTTCCTCCGGGCCGGGGTTTTTGGCTTAGGGTACCGCAAGCGGTACATGCACCAAAAACCCCGGCCCGGAGGAAACCCGCTTTGAGCGACAGGGTGTAGCTTCGATTAGCCGCGTATTCATGGCGTACCTCTACCGGGCGGCAAGGATTTGCCGCCGACGGCGGCAATTTCCGCTGACGGCGCCGGCCTGATAAGCAGCCTCTGACGATCAATCGACGCCAAAACAGGAGCTTACTCTGCGCTTGCGCAGGCGGGAACGGAACTTGTATAGACCGGGCAACGAATGAATCAATTTTTGGGAGTGTCTATGAAACGGTCGGTGCTAATCAGTCTGATAGGTGCGCTGTTGCTGGTCGCCGGCATGCTGGCGCTGGCACCCAACGGCGTGGGTGCGTTTTTCAGTCTTCCGGGGCTGGTGGTGGTATTCGGGGGCACCCTGGCCGCGACACTCTTGAGTCGACCGCTGAGCGAGGTGCGCAGGCTGGGGCACAGCGTGCCGCAACTGTTCCGTGCCGACAGCGGGCAGGTGGAGCGGGATATCGCCCAGTTGCTGGCGTTTGCGCAGAAACACCGCTTCGCCAGTCCGCGCGCCGCCGAGCATGCGCTGGGCGAGATCAGCAATCCCTTTGTCGTCGCCGGATTACGCCAAGTGATTGAAGGGTGCAGCCTGGAAGACTTGAGCCGCTCATTGCAGTGGCGCGTCGCCGGCCTGCGCGCCCGGGAGAGCTCGCAAACGCAGATACTCTATACCATGGCGGCGTTTGCGCCGGCCTTCGGCATGCTCGGTACGCTGTTCGGGCTGGTGCATATGCTCTCGGGTATTGGCGATGCCGGTCTCAGTCAGATCGGTACTTCGATGGCCTTCGCGATGGTGACTACCGTGTACGGGATAGTCGCCTCGAACCTGCTGTTCAAGCCGTTGGCGATCAAAATGGAACGGCGCACCGCGCAGCGCCTGATGCAGATGAGTTCGCTGATGGAGGGTGTGCTGCAGATTCAGCAGAAACGTCATCCCACGCTGATCAAAGAAGCGCTGGATACCTGTCTGGCGCAGTGTCAGGTTCAGAGCCCCGTCTCGGCGCCACTGACGCTGGTCAAGGCCTGAGGAGTCGCTGGGTTTGAACTACGCCGCGGTCAGTCATCTGGCTCCCAGGGTGGACGCTGACGGCGGTCCTCCGGATGTGTTCAGCCTGATTTGGGAGACGGACGGTGAGCACTCTCAGGCGCGCCAGGAGACCTGGCTACTCAGCTTCATTGATATTCTCGCACTGTTACTGACCCTGTTCGTGCTACTGCTGGCCATCCAGGACCGCGGGGCGCCGGAAACGGGTGACAAAATGCCGCTGGTGGAACAGTCTGCCGCGGAGAATTTCACGCTGCTCGGCGGTATCGGCGGATCTCTCGGTCCTGCCGAAGCCGCTGCGCCGGGATTCGCCATGAGCGGTGCGGGCCTGATACCCACCGCTGGCCTGGGCGGCGCGGTCGCTCCCGGCGACACACCGGCTATCGACCGTAGTACGGTGCGATCGTCGTTCGCCGCGCCTGACATCGAGCGTCAGGCGACGGCGAAGCCCGGAACCTCCATGGGTGCCGAGCACGCCAAGACGAGACAGGCCACCGTGGCAGCTCATGATGAAGTCGACGCCGCCGCGCTGGCCGCCGGAACCTCCAACTGGGACGTCGACGTCCTCGCCAGCGCTTCGCCGTCGCTCGTCGCCAACGTGCCGCAGCCGAGCGAACCGCTGCCTTCGCTGCAGGTGCCCGCGGATGGGGTAGTGCGCATCGAGACGCCGACGGCGGCGCCCTCGCCCGCGCATTCGGCTGTTGCCGAGCCGTCGCCCCCAGACCTTGCGGTGGCGCCGATCGCCGGGGAGAAAGTTGTCACGCGCCAGGCGGCCGAAACGCTACGACAGCGGTTGAACGACAGCGCACTGGGCGCAGGCGTTGACGTTTTGGTGCGACCCGGCGCGGTTAATCTGGAAATCAGTGACAGTATCCTCTTCACCCCCGCCAGTGCGGCGCTCTCTTCACAGGGTGTGGAACTGTTGCAGCAACTGGCGGCGATACTAAAGACGCTGCCGTATCACGTTTCAGTAGAAGGGCATACCGACAATGTGCCGATTCACACCGCGCAGTATCCGTCGAACTGGGAACTCTCCGCGGCACGTGCGGCGCTGGTCACGCGTAAACTCATCGAACAAGGGGTGGCGAGCGATCGGTTGCGCGCCATCGGCTACGGCGCTACACGCCCGCGGGTGGATAATCTGACGCGCGAGGCGCGGGCGAAAAACCGCCGTGTCACCTTTGTGCTTCAGGTTGAACAGGGGCGTTAAGCCGCGACGCCCGGCTCTCGGGCCGCGATCAAGGCAGTTCGACCTTCTCTGGCGCACGCCAGCCCGGGGCGCGGTGCTCCGCCACCACCGTGGTATACACGCCGCCGCGCACATTGAACTGTGCCTTCAGGCGCATAAAGCGCGGTTCGCATACCGCCACCAGCCGGTCGAGGATGCGGTTGGTGACATCTTCGTGAAACGCGCCCTGATCGCGGAACGACCAGATATACAATTTCAGCGACTTGAGCTCCACACAGCGGGCGGCCGGCACATATTCGAGGTCGAGGTCGGCGAAATCCGGCTGACCGGTCTTCGGGCACAGGCAGGTAAATTCCGGCATCCGGATGCGGATGGTGTACTCGCGTCCGGGGTGCGGATTGTCGAAAGTGTCTAGGGCTTCACTGGGCTGCGTCGGCATGCGGGCAAGATACCGCAGGGGCGTCAAACAACACAAGTCACAGGGTAAGAAACAGTTGCCGGAAAAAGGTAGAAACCACTACAGCTCGTGGCGGTAAAGCGGGTCGGGGCGTGTGGTTAAAAAAGCCTCAATCGGTCTCCCCGCGCTGCCCGAGCTTGTCAGCGCTGTTGCGTCCCGGTATCTTTCGCCAATGCGGCTCAGCAAGCTCAAACTTTCCGGTTTCAAGTCTTTCGTCGACCCCACTACCGTGCATTTCCCGTCCTCGTTGACCGGGGTGGTCGGGCCGAACGGTTGCGGCAAATCCAATGTCATCGATGCGGTGCGCTGGGTCATGGGGGAAAGCTCCGCCAAGCACCTGCGTGGCGACTCCATGGCAGACGTTATTTTCAACGGCTCCACCTCGCGTAAACCCGTCGCCCAAGCCTCGGTCGAGTTGGTCTTCGAAAACGCCGACGGCGCGATCGGCGGTCAGTACGCCAATTACAGCGAGATCGCCTTACGCCGTCAGGTGGCACGCGACGGCCAGTCGGCCTATTTTCTCAACGGCACCCGCTGCCGACGTCGTGACATCACCGACATTTTTCTCGGTACCGGTTTGGGGCCGCGCAGCTACGCAATCATTGAACAGGGCATGATCTCGCGGCTGATCGAAGCGCGCCCGGAAGATCTGCGCACCTTTTTCGAAGAGGCGGCGGGTATATCGAAGTACAAAGAACGCCGCAGGGAGACCGAAAACCGTATTCGTCATACTCAGGAAAACTTGTCACGATTAAAAGACTTACAAGAAGAAATTGATAAGCAACTTGAGAAACTGAAGCGCCAGGCGCGCAGCGCCGAACGGTTCAAGGAGCTGCGCGATCAGGAACGCCGGGTGCGCGCCGAACTGCTCACCCTGCGCTATCAGAAGCTGCACGAAGAGAGCGCCGACCGGCGCGCACGCATCCAGGAGCAGGAGACCGGCCTGGAGGCGGCGACGGCCGCGCTGCGCGCGGTGGAAGCCGCGCTGGAGAAAGGCCGCGCCGCGCACACCGAACAGGCCGATCGGTTCAATGCGGTGCAGGGCCGCTTCTACGCGCTGGGCGCGGAAGTCGCGCGTATCGAGCAGGCGATTCAGCACGCCAAACAGTCGCGGCAGGCGCAGAGCGAGGAGTTGGAAAAGACCGAGCAGGGCTGGAACGAAGTCCAGGCGCACATCCGCGTCGATACGCAGCGTCTCGAAAAGCTGGCGCAAGAGCTGAGCACCAACGCTCCGCAACACGAGGCGGCAAAGACCGAAGCCCAGGGCTCGCGCGAAGCGCACGATGCGGCCGAGGCGGCGATGCAGGCCTGGCAGACGCAGTGGGATACCCTTAACGCCCGCACCAATGAGTCCTCGCAGACCGCGCAGGTGGAGCGCACGCGCATCGATCACCTCGAGCGTCAGCTCGATCAACTGCGCCAGCGATCGCAGCGTATCGAGCAGGAGCAGTCACAACTCAACGGTGCGGCGCTGGAAAGCGAAATCGCCGACCTGGAGAAACAGTCCGGGGAGCGCCAGCAGCACAGTGAACAGCTGCAGGCACAACTCGAGCAGTTGCGCGAACGCATTGAACAGCTGCGCCAGTCGAACCGCAGCCATCAGCAACAGGTGCATGAACAACACAACCGGCAACAGTCGCTGAGCGGCCGCCTGGCCTCTCTGCAGGCGTTGCAGCAGGCCGCCCTCGGCGAAGGGCAGGGCGCGGTGGTGGACTGGCTGAACGGCCAGCAATTGGCCGATGCTCCGCGTCTGGCCAAGCAGCTTGAGGTGGACAGCGGCTGGGAGCGCGCGGTGGAAACCGCGCTGGGCCACAATCTGGAGGCGGTGTGTGTTGACGACATTGAGCGCTACGCCGAGGCGCTGGCGGCGTTCGACGAAGGCGCCTTGACAGTGATGGACAACCGCGCCGGTGCGGCTGTCGGGGAGACTTCTCTGGCCGTGCCGCTGTTGAGCAAAGTGCGCGCCGCATGGTCGCTCGAAGGGTTGCTGGCCGGTGTCTATGCGGCGGATTCGCTGCGCGAGGCGTTGCAGTTACGCGATCGCCTGGCGGCACACGAGACGGTGATCACGCGCGATGGCGTGTGGATCGGCCGTGGTTGGGTGCGCGTGGCGCGGGACCAGAATGCGGGCAGCGGGATTCTCGAAAGAGAGAAGGAAATCAATGAAATAGAAAACAAACTTAAAGTAAATAAAGAATCTGTTGCTCAACTGGAGGAAACTCTGGAAGCCGCCCGTTCCGAACTGCAGCAGGGTGAAGAGCGCTACGACGCCCTGCAACAGGAAGCCAATCAGGCACACCGCCAGTTCAGCGAGGTCCGCGCCCAGCTGGAGGCGCGCCGTACCCGGCTCGAACAGATCGACAAGCGTGGCGAGGCGTTACAGCGCGAGGCCGCCGAGATCGCCACCCAGCAGGATGCGGACACCCGCAGCGTCGAGGGCGCCCGCGGTGTGCTGCACCAGGCGCTGGGTCTGCTCGAAACACTCGCCGACGAGCGCGATCAGCGCACCTCGGAACGCGACGCGCTGCGCGCTACCTTGGAGTCCGCGCGCCGGCAGGCCCAGGTGGATCGCGACCGCGCCCATCAGCTGGAGCTGCAGTATCAGACCTGGCATACCGAACAGGAAACCACTGCGCAGAATCTGCAACGCATGCGCGTACAGCTCGAGCGCTTGCAGCAGCGCCGCGACGAACTGCGCCGCACGCTGAGCGAGGCCGAGGCACCGTTACAGGCTCAGGAGAGTGAACTGGCCACCCAGTTGCAGAGCCGTCTTGCCGTGGAAGGCGAGTTGAGCGAGGAACGCCGCAAGGTCGAGACGCTCGAACACGAGCTGCGCGAAAACGAACAGCAGCGACACCGTAAGGAGCAGGAGACTCAGCAACTGCGCGAAGCGCTGTCCAACGAGAAACTGGCCTGGCAGGAAATCAAGGTGCGCGGTGAAACACTGCTGGAGCAGATAGCCGGCAGCGGTTTCGAACTGGCGACGCTGGTCGAGGAACTTGCCGCCGATGCGACTCTGGAGAGTTGGGAAGAGCAGGCGGAAAGCCTGAGTGGGCGCATCCAACGCCTCGGGCCCATCAATCTGGCGGCCATCGGAGAGTTAGAAGAACAATCCGAGCGCAAACGCTATCTCGACGCGCAGTACGAGGATATCAGTTCGGCGCTGGCAACGCTGGAAGACGCGATCCGCAAAATCGACCGCGAGACACGCACCCGCTTCAAAGAGACCTTTGACAAGGTCAACAGCGGCCTGCAGGCGATGTTCCCACGTTTATTCGGCGGCGGCCACGCCTATCTGGAGATGACCGGCGAGGATTTGCTCGACACCGGTGTGACCATCATGGCGCGCCCCCCCGGCAAGCGTAACAGCACGATCCACTTGCTCTCCGGTGGTGAAAAGGCCTTGACCGCGGTGGCGCTGGTGTTCTCTATTTTTGAACTCAACCCCTCGCCGTTTTGCCTGCTCGACGAAGTGGATGCGCCGCTCGACGATGCCAATGTCGGGCGCTTTTGCGACATGGTACGGGAGATGTCCGAACGCGTGCAGTTCGTGTTCATTACCCACAACAAGATTACTATGGATCTGGCCAACCAACTGACCGGTGTGACCATGCACGAACCGGGGGTGTCGCGACTGGTGGCGGTGGACGTCGATGAAGCGGTACAGCTTGCGGCTGTGTGATGCCATAAGGGGCCGGGTATGGACTACCTGCGTCTGATTCTCTTGCTTATCGGCGTGGTGGTGATCGCCGGCGTTTATGCGTGGGGCCGGTTTCAGGGTGAACGGAAGCTTCCCAACCGGCGCGCCGCCGCCTCGGCGCTGCGCCAGCAAGCCGATGACGACACCCCCGGCGATGCCCTGATCGAACGCGAACTGGAACGTATGCAGCAGACGATGAGCGATCAGTCGGCTGTCGCTGCGCCCGCCGCGGCCATAGAGATGGAAGAGCTGGTGGTGATTTCGGTGATCGCCGCCGCAGGGGAGGTCTTTCCGGGTGAAGCGCTTGCCAGAGCCTTTGCCAACAACAAACTGTGCTACGGCGATAAAGCGATTTTTCACCGGATACTGCGCCAGGCCGGCAGCGATGTGTCGGTGTTCGGTGTCGCCAATCTGTACAAACCGGGGGATTTCGGCAATGGTGACCTGGACGGTTTCGAGACCGCCGGCATTACCTTGTTTTTAGAGCTGCCGGCACCGATCGACGGTTTGCAGGCGTTCGATGATTTCGTCCACACCGCCGAACGCCTGGCCGTGGAACTGGGCGGCCAGCTGCACGATCACAAACGCTGCGTGGTGACCCATCAGGCGCTGATGCAAAAACGCGAAGTCCTCGCCCGCTCGCGCCTGCGGGTACCCCTGCCGGCCTGAGCGGGAGTCTGCATGGTCAAGCCGGCGCAGCGTGCGCAACAGCTCCGTGAACAGATCCGTTTTCATAATCACCGTTATTACGTGCTGGACGATCCGCAGATTCCGGATGCCGAGTACGATCGCCTATTACGTGAACTGCAGGCGCTGGAATCGGCTCACCCCGAGCTGATCAGTCCTGACTCGCCGACCCAGCGCGTCGGCGCCACGCCGCAGAGCGCCTTTGCCAGCGTGCGCCACGAAGTCCCCATGCTGTCGCTGGACAATGCCTTTGACGACGAAGAACTGGCGGACTTCGATCGCCGCGCGCGCGAGCGCCTGGAAGTGCACAGCATAGACTACACCGCCGAGCCTAAACTCGACGGGCTGGCGGTCAGCCTGATATACGAAGCCGGCGTCCTGGTACGCGGGGCGACCCGCGGCGATGGCAGCAACGGCGAAGATATCACGCAAAACGTCCGTACCATCGAATCCATCCCGTTGCGTCTCATGGGGGACGACTTCCCCGAGCGGTTGGAAGTGCGTGGCGAAGTCTTTATGTCGCGCGAAGGGTTCATGGCCATGAACCGCCGTCAGCAGGAGCAGGGGGAAAAGCTGTTCGTCAATCCGCGTAATGCCGCCGCCGGCAGTCTGCGTCAACTGGATGCCAGAATCACCGCACGACGTCCCCTGGAAATTTTCTGTTACGGTATCGGCCTGCACGAGGGCGGCAACCTGCCCGATCGCCACAGTGAAATTCTCGAACGCCTGAAGAGCTGGGGCTTGCGCGTTTACAAGGGTGTAAAGCGCGTCAAGGGGTTGCAGGGGTGCACAGCGTATTTTCACCAGCTGGAAACGCAGCGCGACAAACTGCCGTTCGATATCGATGGCGTGGTATTCAAGGTTGATCGCCTCGACTATCAGCGTCGGCTGGGGTTTGTCGCGCGCGCGCCGCGTTGGGCGATCGCACGCAAATTTCCAGCCCAGGAGGAACTGACGCGGGTCGTGGCTATCGAAGTGCAGGTGGGCCGCACCGGTGCCATCACACCGGTGGCGCGTCTCGAACCGGTGTTCGTCGGCGGTGTCACGGTCACCAATGCCACGCTGCACAACGAGGACGAAGTGCGCCGCAAGGATGTGCATACCGGCGACACGGTGATTGTCCGGCGTGCCGGTGATGTCATCCCGGAAATCGTCGCGGTGGTCAAAGAGCGTCGCCCCAAAGATGCACGGCCTTTTATTATGCCGACGCTCTGTCCGGTGTGCGGCAGTGACATCGAGCGCCTCGAGGGCGAAGCGGTGGCGCGCTGTACCGGGGGTTTGTACTGCGAAGCGCAACGCAAGGAGGCGATCAAACATTTCGCCTCGCGCCGGGCCATGGATATCGACGGTCTCGGTGACAAACTGGTGGAGCAGTTGGTCGATCAGCAATTGATCGAGGACGTCTCTGCTGTCTACGCACTCGATGAAGCGGAACTCGCAGGACTCGAGCGAATGGGCGAGAAGTCCGCGCGTAATCTGATGGCGGCGCTGGAAAAGAGCAAGCGGACCACGCTGGAGCGATTTTTGTATGCCCTGGGTATCCGCGAAGTGGGCGAGGCCACCGCGCGCACGCTGGCACAGGCCTTCGGCGACCTGGATACGCTCATGAATGCCGATCTTGAGAAGCTCGAAGCGGTGCGTGATATCGGCCCGGTGGTCGCGCGCCACATCGTGCATTTTTTTCAGCAGTCGCATAACCGCGAGGTGATCGACAAGTTGCTCAAGGCGGGCATCCATTGGCCGGCGGTGGAGCTACGGCGCGAGCAACCCTTGGCCGGGCGTACCTACGTGCTCACCGGCAGCCTGGAGCATATGACCCGCGACGAGGCAAAGCAGCGCCTGCAGGCGCTCGGCGCCAATGTCTCGGGCAGTGTCTCGAAGGCGACCACGGCGGTTATCGCCGGCGAGAAATCCGGTGCAAAACTGGCTAGAGCGGAGAAACTCGGCGTTCCGGTTCTGAACGAGAAGGCGCTGCAAAAGCTGCTGAAGGACTCGGGGTGAGCCGTATCCCGATGCGCCGCCGCGAGCCACGCTGGGCGCCCGTGTGATAGACCTGACGCGCCGCATCCACAGCGCTGAACGTCACCTGCGCCGTGCCGACCCTGTGCTGGGTCGGCTGATCGACAAACACGGGCCCTGCACGCTGATGCACGCGCCGGCGCCGCACTTTCATACCCTGGTGTGGGCGATTATCAACCAGCAGTTGTCAGTCAAGGCGGCATTGAGTATTCAACAACGGCTGCTGAAACGGTTGAAGACCGAGATTATCGAGCCCCGACACCTGTTCAGGGTGCGCGACAGCAGCCTGCGTCAGTGCGGTCTGAGCGGCGCCAAGGTGCGTTATATTCGCGAGGCCGCCAGGCAGGTCAGAACCGGCGCGCTCGATCTGCACGCGCTCGAAGTACTCGATGACGACGCTGCCGCCGAAGCGCTCATGGCCCTGCCGGGCGTCGGTCGCTGGACGGCCGACATGCTGCTGATATTTTCCTTCGGTCATCTGGATATTTTGCCGCTGGGAGATCTCGCGCTGAAGAAATCCATTCGCTTGGCGCACGACCTGCCTGCCACTGCTGCCGATGAGCACTACCTGGCGCTGGCTGAAAGTTGGCGGCCCTGGCGCAGCGTGGCTAGTTGGTACTTTTGGGCGGCGGTGGATTAACGGCCCCTTCCTGGAGCGGTGCAGGCGGCTGTCGACTGGGTTCGGGTTTTTGGCTTAGGGCGCCGCGAGCGGCGCATGCACCAAAAACCCGAACCCAGTCGACATCCGCTTGTTGCGATGGTTAGGGACAAGTTACGTTGTTTTTTGCAGAAGAACCAGAGGTCGCGCCGGGTAGTCCTTCGATGGTGCATGTACCGCTAGCGGTGCCCTAAGCCATCGAAGGGCTACCCGGCGCGACCTCGGACGGGGCCACCGCAGGTATCGTGATTCCAACATAGTCCGGCGCGGTTGGGTTTCGCGCGGTTCGAGCTAGCGCGGTGTTTCCCAGGCCATGGGGTAGAGCAGATCGAGCACCTGATTGAAGGCAGAGGCGCTTTTGCCAATGGCGTCGATAATGTCGTAGCCGTCGATGCCGGTCAGGGCCAGCGCCCGGGACTCGATCATCTCCATTGCCGCGAGGCTGATTTTGTCTGCGTTGAGATCTGAATCCAGTAGCGCGCCATAGGGGTCGTAGAACGGTGAGCCCAGCGGGTCCTTGCTTTCCTGCGCGCAATGGGTAACCAGATCGGCGATATGCACCAGACAGGTTTCCAGATGGGCGTCGTCGGCGTCGGCCGGGTTATGGTGGTAGAGCACCGAGTTGCACAGATTGTCCGGCATGTTCCAGTGGCTCAGCAGGGCATGGCCGACCTGGGCATGATCGAAGCTGATCAGGCGGCGTTCGATGTCGCAGATGGCTTCTGTGGACTGCAGGCGTATCGATTCGACCTGGCCGGTTTCCGTCGGCATTTTCATCAGCATCAGCAGACGGCCGATGTCGTGCAGCAGACCGGCGGTGAACAGGCGTTCGCTGTGCAACACATTGCAGCGGTTGGCCAGGTTGCGCGCCACCAGTCCAGTGAAAATGCTGTGCTGCCAGAAGGCTGCCATATCGATGACGTTGGCGGGTATGCGGGCGAAGACTTCCGCGGCCGAGGCGGCCAGGGTCAGATTGCGCAGTTCGCGCATGCCGATCAGGTTCACCGCGCGGCTGATGGTATCGATTTTCTTCGGCAGGCTGAAGTAGGCGCTGTTGACCAGTTTCAACAGGCGCGTGGTCAGCGCGGTGTCCTTGCTGACTACTTCGCCGATATCGGCGGCGACGGTGTGCGGGGAATCCGCCAGGGCCTGCACCTGAATGCACACCTCGGGCAGGGATACCAGCCGGACGTTGCGTGCTACCAGATCCTGTGGAGTCACATTTATTCCTCTGAAACCGGGTGAGTATGCTGTCTGTCCACAGTGTGACGGCTTCTCGCGGGCATTTCTTTAGGCTTTTCACCGACCTCCGCGCCGATCCCTACAGGGTCATGCAAGCCCTTGTAAGGCATGAACTATTACGGGGTTTTCGACGCCGACCCGGAGGCCGGTCTGTGTTAAACTGATAACTGGTTCCCAATGACCGATGAGACGAGGTGACAGGTGGATAGCACAGGGTGCGCGGCGGCAGAACCTTTTGCGCTGAGGGTCTTGGGCGACATGATGGAGCCGGAGTTCGAGCACGGCTGTATTATTATCGTCGATCCCGAAGGTCTGATTAAAGACGGCTGTTTCGTCGTCGCCAATCACGATAACGAGTTTTATTTCCGCCAGCTGGTGATCGAGCAGGACCGTTATCTGCTCAAGTGCGTGAACCACGCCTACGACGAAGTCGTGGAAATCGACGGGATATCGGCTATCAACGGTGTGGTGTCGCAAAAGGCGGGCACCCGGCGCAAGGACCGCAAGCGTTACGACTAGTCCGCATTTCTTATCGCCGTTTTTTTGCTCAATTGTTCGGGTCTCAGACGGGCGGTGAAATACTCGATAGCGCTGTTTTCATCGACCGGTCGGCCCTCGCCGTTGACCATTTCCTGCTCGTAATCGCTCCAGCCGCGCATGCCGGTGCTGAGGGATTTAACCTTGCTGTAGCCCAACTGTTGCATAACGTCGGCGGCCAGGGCGCTGCGCTTGCCGGAGCGACACATCAGTACGATCTGGCGCTGGCGGGCCGCGGCCAGTTCCGGTACGGTTTCTTCGAAGTCGTATTCACAGGCCGTTTCCAGTATGCCACGCGGCACGTTCAGCGCGCCGTCGATATGCATCGCGGCGTATTCGTACGGTTCGCGGATATCGACCAGCAGAATATCCTCACCGGCTTCCAGCAGTTCGACGAGATCCCAGGGATAGAGTTCATCGACACGCTGCAGGGCTTCATCGACCAGTTGTGCGTAGGTTTTCATCGACCACCATTATTCGGCATTTTCGCGCACCGAACGCATGCCCTGTTCCACGGCCATCACCGCAGCTTCCACGCGTGAATGCACGCCGAGCTTGCGCAAAATGGCCTTCACGTGGAGTTTGACGGTGCCGTCAGAAATGCCCAGATTGCGAGCGATCACCTTGTTGCTCTGGCCTTCGGCGAGCAGGCAGAGGATTTCACTCTCGCGGGGTGTCAGGTCATCAAAGGGCGAGGCTTCTTCGGGCAGCGTACCGTCGCCTTTGACGACTTTGGCCAGCACCGGTGCCAGGTCAGGCGCCACCACCGTCTTGCCGGCGACGATATCGCGCAGTGCCAATACCAGTTCATCGGGTTCCATATCCTTGAGCAAATAGCCCTGTGCGCCGTTGCGTAACGATTCGACCAGGTCGCGCTCTTCGGTGCTGGTGGTGAGCATCACCACCGGGTTGCTATAACCGTTTTCGCGCAGCTTTTTCAGTACTCCGATACCGTCGATATCCGGCATGCGCATGTCCAGCAGTACCACGTCGGGCGTCAGTTGATCGGCGAGCAGCAGACCCTTGGCGCCGTCACCTACCGAGGCGATAATCTCGATATTGCGGTGCGCCAGCAGCCCTTCGAGGCCGACGCGGAACAGGGTGTGGTCGTCGATAAGCAGGACGCGCAAATTCATCGGATCAGTTCGCCTTGCGGGTCGGCAGGGTGACGTGGATCGCTGAGTTGTCCGCCGGTGTTTCCGCAGGCATGGGGAAGCTCAGAATTACGCGCGTGCCTTCTCCCGATTCAGATTCTATTTTCAGGTCTCCACCGACGCGCGCGGCGCGCTCTTGCAGGATGTTCAACCCCAGGTGTTCACCGGGACCGCCTTCCATGACTTTATCCTGGATGCCGATGCCGTCATCCTCAATCATCACCATGAAGGTATTGTCTTTGTTGGCGCGCATCATCACGCGCACGGCGTTGGCCTCGCTGTGTTTACGGATGTTGGCGAGCGCCTCCTGAACGATGCGCAGCACCTGGATTTCTATCTCGGCGGGCAGTTTGGCGTTGTTCCATTCCAGCTGCAGGAAGGCGCGGATATCCGAGTTGCGGCGGAAACGTTCCACGGCCTGTTCGATGGACGGAATCAGGCCGCGTTTGTCGATCGGGGCGCGAAAATGCGCAATCAGCTCGCGCAATTCGGTGTACGCCTCATCGATACTGTTTTCGATAATTTCCAGTTCCTGCCAGAGGGCTGATTCCTGGCCGCTGTGCAGGGTCTCATCGAGCACCCTGACCTGGAAGCGCAGACTGGCCAGGCTCTGTGCCAGGGAGTCGTGCAGCTCATTGGCAAGCCGGGTGCGCTCTTCCATAATCGACAATACATTGGCTTCCTCGTCGAGGCGGGACTTCTCGATGGCCATGCCCAGGTGATGGCCGATGCTGGTGAGCAGGTTTTTCATATCCTCTCGCTCCACCAGGCCACGGTGTTCGGTGAACAGGTTATACACTCCGAGCACCTGGCCGCGGTAACGCAAGGGCACCGCGATCATTTCCACCTTATCGTTGTCAAAAAACGGCCGACCGGCGAACTGTCCGCAGCCTTCCAGATCGTCCAGGGCGTAGACTTCGCCACTCTGTGCCGCCTGACCGCACAAACAGCGATCGACGCTGATGAGCTGCTCCTGCTTGACCACCTCGGCGTCGAGACCACTGCTGGCGATTAACTGCATATCGCCATCGTTGGTCAGCATGCGCACCGTGCCGGCACGCGCGTCGACAACATCCTTGAGGGTATGCAGAAAGCGTGTCAGCAGGTCTTCGAGATCGCGCGCGGCATTGATATTGGCGGCAACGTCATAGAGGATTTCCAGTGAGTGCGTTTTCTGTTGGATACGACGGGTGTGTTTCGACACTTCCGACTGCATGTCCATGGACAGGGTCTGCAGGCGTTCGGCCAGGGCATTGATGTCCTGGTAGAGAATGGTGAAATCGGGCTGATCGGGCCGCGGCAGACGTGCATCGAGGTGCCCCTCCCGCATTCTGTTCACCCAGTTGCGTAACTCATTGAGGGGTGCGAGCAGGTTTCTGCGGGCGCTGCGATAAGCATAGGAGAGCAGCGCCACGCCACCGATCAGCAGCACACTGTTGGCCAGGTGCAGCCAGCCGCCGGTGTCCGAATGCAGTAAAAACCATATGTTCAATATGCCGAGGACAAACAGAATCACCCCCAGCGCGGCAAGCGCCCCGAGAAACTGACCCGTGGTCGGCCAGCCGAACAAGCGTCGGCGCTGCGCGGCGCGATCGGCCAGGGGGTTATATTCTCTATTCATCCGGTTTCCTGGAAGTACGCAGACTCGGATAGTCAGGTTAGCCCGCATTATAACGCCGTTAGCCGTTGTCGGCATACGCCGTAGCGCGCGCCCAACCGGCGGTTAGCGTCGGCTATTTCTGGTCCGGATCGTTGGGGTTGATGAAAATGATTTCCTTCTTACCTTCCAGCTCGACGTAATCGACCACCGTGCCGTTCAACAGCTCCAGACTGGGCGGCGCGACCACAATCTCGATGCCTTCCGATTGAAAGCTTTTGTCACCTTCGTGATGGTTGTCGTCGAAACCCATGGCGTAGTGAAAGGCGCCGTTTTGCAGGCGCGTTACGGCAATGCGCAGCGGCAGGCCCTGCGTATCGCCCAGTTTGGCAGATTCACGGATTTGTTCGGCGGCGTCCGGAGTAACTGAGATCATGTTATTACCTTTACTGTGGTGTGGGGACGATGGGGGTCGAATTCTGTCGCGATTTGCACGCGGCGACAAATTTAAGAAAACGTTCGGTCCAGCGGTTACCGCCGGTGGTGCGCTGGTGGGTGTAGCAGGCCAGCAGGTTTTTGTAAACATAGCCGTCGTGGCTGCCGTCGATGCCGGTGCCACGGAGTATTTCGAAGGCATACGCTGCCGCCGGCTGCAGGTTGCACAGTGACGAATAATGAAACTCATGGGCGCGGATTTCCGTGCTTTGCGCCTCGGCAGCCGGCCAGGGATGCGCGGAACTCTGCCTCAGGCGAACGTAACCGCGCCCCTGCGGTCGGGCGTGCATCAGGGTATCGCCGGGGATGGCGCCGACCATGCTGCAGGTTTCTCCCTTCCAGCTCAGGCTGCGCGACAGATACATCAAGCCGCCGCATTCGGCGTAAACCGGCAATCCGGATTCTATGGCGCTGCCGATAGCGCTGCGCAGCGATCGGTTGTCCTGCAGTTTCTGCATGCAGCTTTCCGGAAATCCGCCGCCGATAAACAGGCCGTCCAGGGGCGGCAGCGCGCTATCGCGCAAGGTGTCGACGGTGATCAGTTCCGCCCCGGCTGCACGCATCGCCTGTAGATCGCCCGGGTAATAGAAGCCGAAGGCCTCATCGCGGGCGATGCCGATACGCAAGGTCTGTCCGAGCGGCGCAATCGTGCAGGGCGCCTCGGCCGGCGCCGGCGGCAGCGTACTGGCCGCGCCGATGGCCAGCAGCCGGTCCAGGTCCACTTGCGCGGCAATACGACGGCCGATCAGCGCTATCTGTGCCGCCGCGCTGTCTTGTTCGTTGCTGGGTATCAGCCCCAGGTGGCGCTCCAGAATCTCCATATCGTCGCTGCGCGCCACGGCGCCGATGACCTCGACATCGGTGTAGTGTTCGATCACGGCGCGCAATTTCGCTTCGTGTCGGCTGCCGCCGAGCTGATTGAGGATGACCCCGGCAATGTGAATGTCCGGATCAAAGGCCTGATAGCCGAGAATCAGCGGAGCAATGCCACGGGTCATACCGCGCGCATCGAGCACCAGTACCACGGGAGCGGCCAACAGCCTGGCCAGTGCGGCGTTGCTGTTGCTGCCATCCAGATCCAGGCCGTCGTACAGACCTTTGTTACCTTCGATCAGGGCGATGTCCGCGGCGCGGGCGTAATAGCCGACCGTAGCGCGTATCTCGTCGTGACTCTGGGTGAAAAAATCGAGGTTATGGCAGGTATGGCCGGCCGCGCGCCCCAGCCACATGGGGTCGATGTAGTCGGGACCTTTCTTGAACGGTCGGACGTTCAGAGCGCGGCTACGCAGAGCGGCACACAAGCCCAGCGTGACGGTGGTCTTACCGGAAGACTTGTGGGCGGCGGAGATGACGATCTGTGACATTGCGGGCGGGAGAACTCCCTGTCGGAACAGAAATCAAAGGGTGTCCGCCGTGCTCACCGGTTGTCGCCGGCCCTCAGCGCACGCGCGCCCGCGTGCGCTTGGATCGGTCGGGGCCGGTTCGCCGCGAAAATTACCGGCTAGCTGACTGGGGCGTGCGGATCTACGGCGGCGTCGGCCAGGGTTTCCGGTAAGAAACGCAGGACGCGCACCGCAATAGTAACGATCATCAAAGCCAGGGCGACACCGCCGACACCCAGGGTTATCTCCCAGATGCTCGGGCTGTAGGTGCCTATCTGGCCGTCGAAGAAACCGCTGGAGAGGACTTCATAACCCGGGAATATCTCCAGCGGGTAGGCCTGTCCGCCGATCAGGATGACGTACAGCTGGGCGAAGGCACCGACGATCACCAGTGCGGCGGCCGTGGCAATGGCCGGGCGCGACTTGCCGAGAGTGGGATGATAAAGCATCGCCAGCGGCAACAGGCTGCCGAGCCCGATCTGTACGATCCAGAACAGCTTGGTGTAGATGCCGCCGTCGAGCAGAATAAAGCGCTCGACGCCATGGTGTTCGGTGGCGTACAGGTTGGTCAGGTGATAGACGGTCACAAAATACAGCACGGCGGCGATAAACACGCCGAGCAGATTTTTCAGGCGCCGCACGATGGCATCGCCCAATGGCCGCTGGGTCCAGTTATAGCTGGCCATCAGCACCAGAATGAACACCGCCAGGCCGTAGGCGAATGACATGATGACGAACATCGGCGCCAGGATCGCCGCGTCATACGCCTGACGGGCGACCAGAAAACCGAAAATCGATCCGGTGCCGGTGGTAAGTATCAGGCGCCACACGAAAGCGACGAATCCGGCCGGTCGATAGTATTTGTTCATGCGCCGTTCCATCATCATCCACAGATAAACCACGGTGATCGCGATAAAACCGTTGTAGAGGATGATATTCCAGGCAAAGATCGACTTGAAATTGTAGTAGGTCATGGCGACGATGAGGCGGTCCGGGCGGCCCAGATCGAGCACCAGCACCACCAGACCGCCCAGCAGCAGCGCCACGGCCAACAGCCCCGAGAGCCGTCCCAGCGGTTTGTAGAGCGGTTTACCGAAGACCGTGCCGATCGAGGCCACATTGAGGGCGCCCGAAGCGGCGACGATCAAAAAGATGGCAAACACGTGCGGCATACCCCAGACAATCTGGTTATTCATGCCGGTGACGTAGTGGCCCTCGTGTTCCATGAACAGGGTGGCGCCGCCGGCCAGTGCAATCAGCAGGGCGAGACCGCCGACCAGCACCCAGAAACCTGTGCTGCTGCCTTCGGTCTCGCGATAGTTCATCGTTAATTTCATGGTCTGCTCTGAGTTCCTGTGTGTATCAGATGCCGCGGTAGCGCACGCCGGTGTTCAAGTCTAGATCGGCGCGGATTTCCACGCTGTCTTTTGCTTTCATCGCTTGGGAGATTTCGCTATTTTCATCGTAAAGATCACCGAAAGTCAGCGCCGAACTACAGGCCTGGACACAGGCCGGTTTCTCGCCTTTGTCAACCAGATGATCGCACATCGTGCAGGACTCAACGGTACCTTTGCCGCGGGGCGCCCAGGGCTTCTGGTCGTGCAATGCCTCGTGGACAAAGCTGCGAGCCTTGTACGGACAAGCCATCATGCAGTAACGGCAACCGATACAGATGTGTTTGTCAACCAGTACAATGCCGTCGGCGCGACGGAATGATGCGCCTGTCGGACAGACATCTACACAGGGCGGGTGTTCACAGTGCTGGCACATCATCGGCAGCGTTTTGGTGAATCCGGTGCTCTTGTTCCTGATTTTCACCGAACGGATCCAATGGGCTTTCTGCTCGGCGCTGGAATTGGGTTCCGAACTGCCCCAGCCGTTTTCGTTTTCACAGGCGGTGACGCAATCATTGCAGTCGGAAGCGCACTTGGTGGTGTCGACCAGGATGCCCCAGCGCTTTTCGCTGGTTACCGGTTGGTCGGCGGGCCGGGCGCTGGCCGTCGATACACTCAGAAAAAGCCCTGGTGCCATCACCGCGGCACCGGTTGCCACGCCGGCTTTGGCGAGAAAATTCCGCCGCGCGGCATCGGCCAGTGTGCTGGGTTCGCTCATTGTGCTGGTCCTTCGGAAGCCAGAAGCTGCCTGATATCGTTACTCAGCTTGTCACTATTCGTGCTTGAGGTCGTGGAAGCCGGCGTCTGCAGGGTCGATGGGCGCACCGGTTTGGTGGCGTGGCACTCGAAACAATCGATTTTCACCGAGGCGTAACTGTGACAGCTGTAGCAGAACTGATCGGGGGCATTGATCGGGATGTACTTGCCCTTGTCGTCCTGGGCGGTGTGACAGTTGACGCATTCTTCCAGGGCGTAGCGGCGGGTGCGAATGCCTTCATGAACCGTTTCATCGCGCTGATGAAGAATGTAGTTCATGTGATTTTTGCGCATTTCCTCGACCGGCTGAACACATTTTTGCTCGGCGCTGAAGTGCCTGGCGGGCTCCGGGAAAGAAAGATCCGAGAACGGCAAAGCCTCTTTTTCTGCCTCCCCCTCACTGTCCGCTGTTGCCGCCAGGGGCAGCAACAGCAACAGCAGGGCGAGGATCCGGCTTGCGGGTGAACGATGGCTCATGTCAGCCGTGACTCCTTTATTCACCCAGCGCCATGTCGATGTAGCCGGTAGGGCAGACATCGGCGCAGATGTGACAACCTATGCACTTGGCATAATCGGTGTCCACATAACGGCCCAGAGTTGACTCTTTTTTGTTGACCCGGAACACGGCGTCCTGCGGGCAGTAGATGACACAGTTGTCGCATTCGAAGCACATGCCGCAGCTCATGCAGCGCTCGGCTTCAGCCACGGCCTGCTCGTCGCTGTATCCTTTCATACGCTCGGCGAAGTGGCCCAGCACCTGTTCGGAACTCGGCACGTCTTCCTCGCGTAGCAGACGCGGCGTGAACTTGAAGTGGCCGAGGAACAGCTGATCGGCGGTAATGACCTCGTTCTTGGAGCGATCTTCGTAGTTGTGCACCGCGAATTTCTGATCGTCCGTACCGCGGGTTTCGCCCACGGTGTAAGGAGAGGGTTCGAGGCCGGCTTCCTTCATCTTGTCGAGCAGCGAAAAGTGGTGCTTGTCGACTTTGGGCCGCTTTTTCTGCTCTTCCTGCTTCAGATAGTGCTGGATCGACTCAGCGGCGATCGAGCCCTGGCCGATAGCGGTGGTCAGCAGGTGAGGGCGCACGATATCACCGGCGACGAAGTGGCCGGGGCGGCCCGGCACCTGGTAGTACTTGTCGGCGTCGATCAGATTGCGTTCGTTGGCATAAGTCTCGAGGCCGCTCATTTCGCCGCCCTGACCGATTGCCGCGACAATCATGTCGCACTCGATGATGTGCTCCTTGCCACCCTCGACGGCCACCGGGCCGTTGCTTTCCCACTTGCACTCGACCAGCCTCAGCGCGGTCGCGCGGCCTTCGTCGTTGCGAATGATCTCAACCGGCATCACTTCGTTGATGATGTGTACACCTTCGGTGATGGCGTCATTGACTTCGTGCTCGGCGGCGGTCATCTGATCGCGGGGGAACAGGGCTGTCAGCGTGACGTTGTCACAAGGTTTTTTCAGCGACGGGTCGATTTCACCGTGCTCGATCAGACCGTTGACCACGTCCTCGGGTTTTTCCTGCAGGTCTTTCAGTGTGCCGATACGCCGCGACACCGACACCACGTCTATGGAGGTGTCGCCACCGCCCACGCAGACAATGCGGTTGGCGGTGTATTGCAGTTTACCCTGGTTGAAGTGCTCCAGGAATTTCACCGCCGAGACGCAGTTCGGCGTTTCTTCCCAGCCTTCCAGCGGCAGGCCGCGTCCGGTCCAGCAACCTAGCGCCCAGAGCACGGCGTCGTAGTCTTTTTCCAGGTCTTCGACAGATATGTCACGACCGATACGGGTGTTGGCCTTGAAATCGATGTCGCCCAGGTCGAGGATCCGCTGGCATTCCTGATCCAGTTCATCGCGGGGGATGCGGTAGCCGGGAATGCCGTAGCGCATCATGCCGCCGAGCTTTTCGTGATCGTCGAAGATGGTCGAGGCGATGCCGCGACGGCGCAACTGATAGGCCGCGGTCATCCCGGCCGGTCCGCCGCCGATGATGGCGACTTTCTTGCCGATCAGTTCCGCACCGGGGAGGAATTTGAAGCCTTCGGTGAAAGCGGCGTCGCCAATGTACTGTTCGACGGCGTTGATGCCAACGAAGTCCTCGACCTCGTTGCGGTTGCAGCCGTCCTGACACGGCGCCGGACAGACACGGCCCATCATGGCCGGAAAAGGATTGGCGTCGGTCGAACGGCGAAAGGCGTACTCTTGCATGCTCACGCCTTCCGGCGGGCGTTCGATACCGCGCACGATATCCAACCAGCCGCGAATGTCTTCGCCGGAGGGGCAACTGCCCTGGCAGGGCGGCGTACGGTGGACATAGGTCGGGCACTTGTGGGAGTGATCACCCTCAAAAATAGCGTGCGACCAGTTATCCCACTGGTGGTCTCCGTCTTCGAACTTTCTGAATGTCAGTTTTGTGTCATCGCGAGAAGTAGCCATGCCGATTCTCTCCTAAATCAAAATGAATCCCGGCTGGTGATTCAAAGTTACCGTGATAAAAATTACTCTGCCGTACCATCGAGCTCGGCTTCCTGCTCCGAGCCCTTCAACACAATTGCGTTACTGACCAACTGATGGACGCTGACAATTTGGTCCATCGTAAATCCGTAGTAGGGCAATGTTTTGGCAAACTGGCTTTTGCAGATCGCGCAGATAGCCGCAAGGTTGGTGACGCCGTGCTCTTCGGTAACCCGCTTCAGGGCTTCCATGCGCGGTTGCGCACCCTTAACGCGAACTTCCATGAGATCATCGGTGAGCAAACCACCGCCGCCGCCGCAACAGAAGGTGGCGTCGTGGATAGTGTCTTGTGGCATATCGTAGAAATAATTGCAGCTGGCCTTGATGAGGGCGCGCGGAATGGTGAACTGTCCGCCTTCCACGTTGCCCATGCCGGCGCCTCGCGCCACATTGCAGGAGTCGTGGAAGGTCAGCTTCATATGGTCGTTTTCCGCTTTGTTAAGGCGTAGTTTGTTTTCCTTGATAAGGTTGTTGGTGAACTCGCAAATGTGCTGCGGGATCGGGTAATTCTGATCAAGAAAATCAAACGGGCCGGCCAGGGTGTCGAGGAAGCTGTAGGCGACGCGCCAGGCGTGACCGCATTCACCGAACACGATACGCTTGGCGCCGAGCTCCAGCGCCGCTTCACGAATGCGCAGGGCCACGCGGCGCATGTTTTCGTAGCTGCCGATGAACATACCGAAATTCGCCGCTTCGCTGGCCTTGGAGCTGACCGTCCAGCTGACGCCGGCTTCGTGAAAAACCTTGGCGTAGCCGATCAGGCCGTCGACGTGCGGTTCGGCGAAGAAATCGGCCGAGGGCGTTATCAGCAGTATTTCGGCGCCTTTCTCATCCAGCGGCAAACGTACCTTG
This sequence comes from Thiogranum sp., assembly GCA_030148915.1. Classification (GTDB taxonomy): domain Bacteria; phylum Pseudomonadota; class Gammaproteobacteria; order DSM-19610; family DSM-19610; genus Thiogranum. The sequence goes on along the minus strand of JASBSN010000056.1, from coordinate 4,067 downwards.
ACGCCGGTGTCTTCCTCTATTTCTTCTTCCAGTCCTTCCAGCGTGTCGCGCAGCGCCGGCTCCGGCAGACCGAGGTTATTGCCGACAACGAACACCTTGCCGATGATCTCGTTACAGTACTTCTGGCCTTTACCGACAGTGTCGAGTATTTCGCGCGCGGCCATGGAGATTTCCGCGGTATCGATGCCGTAGGGGCAGAATACCGAACAACGACGGCACTGCGAACACTGGTGAAAGTAACTGTACCAGTCGTCCAGCACTTCTTTGGTCAGATCGACCGCGCCGACCAGCTTGGGGAAGTACTTGCCGGCAAAGGTGAAATAACGGCGATAAACCTTGCGCAGCAGTTCCTGCCTGGCCACCGGCATATTCTTGGCATCGGCGGTGCCGAGATAATAGTGGCATTTGTCGGTACAGGCGCCGCAGTGCACACAGATATCCAGGAACACCTGCAGAGAACGGTATTTGCCCAGCAGTTCGCCCATCTTGTCGATGGCGACTTCCTTCCAGTTCTCCGGCAGTTCGCCCGGAAACCCGAGCGGAGTCTGAAATTTTTCGGCCGCAAGAAAAGGTGCCGAATGCGCCATTACCCCTTCTTTTACCTTGGGGATGACGGGATATTCGTTTAATACAGGTACTTCAAAATCTGCCACGCTATATCCTCCGCTGTGCTTAGCGTTCGCCCGCTTCGAGCTGCTGTGCCCATGAAGCGATGTGACGTTTCTCGCGGGAACTGTCGGTCTGGTTGCGGGTCGGACTGAAAAACACACCCGGTGCATGCATCAGCTTACTAATGGGAAAAATGATCATCAGCAATGCGACCAGTGCCAGGTGGGTTAACAGAAACGCGTCGGCCGGCAGCGGCTGCGGCGACAAGCGCATCAGTCCGAGGAAGAAGGTCTTCACCGAAACAATGTCGGTGTGAGCGAGATAACTCATGCCCAGGCCGCTCAAGCCGATGCCGACCAGCAGGGCCAGTATAAGATGGTCCGATGGGGTGGAAATATAACGCACCCGGTCGACGAGGAAACGCCGGCCCCACAGTCCGAGCAGGCCAATGACCATGGCGAAGGCCGCATATTTGCCGAACGGTTGAATCCAGTTAACCCAGAACCAGACCGGTTCGGTGAAATAGCGCAGGTGGCGCAACAGCACCAGCAGCAGCCCGAAATGAAACAGATAGCCGAAAATCCAGGTCCACTTGTTGGCGCGGAACAGACTTTCGAAAAACACCACTTCGCGGAATATGCGCATGACCACACCGGTCTGCGTGCGCGGCGCCGGCATGGTCGGAATTTTCAGGGGAGAGGGTGTCTGGGCGTATTTCTTGATACGCAGCGCAACACCGACTATGAGGATAATCGTCGCAGCATAGAACAGTCCGACATACAGTGTCGTAACCAGTGTCACGCGTCACTCTCCTTACCATTAAGTGTCATACAAAACGAGGGGGAGGCAAGCTCCCCCCGTTATCCAGTGTGTCCAGGTATCAGACGCAACCGGTAGGCTTCGGCAGCCCGGCATACTTACAAGCCTGCTTGGCCGGGCCGTAGGGGAACAGCTCATAGAGGTATTTGCTGTTGCCCTTGTCTTTACCCAGTTTCTTGCCGATGGCTTTGGTGAGAACGCGCACGGCAGGTGCGATCTGATACTCTTCATAGTACTCACGCAGGAAATTGATGACTTCCCAGTGGTTCTCGTTCAGTTCGGTGCCATCTTCCCGGGCCATGATAGTGGCAACTTCGGGCTCCCACTGATTCAGGTCGGCCAGATAACCTTCTTCATCCACTTCCAGTGACTTACCGTTTACTTCGATAGGCATGTTTGCTCTCCTCGTTTGCAGCTGTCTCAGTGCAAATCAATTGGGGGGTTTATAACCAGGACTGTACCTTGTCGTACTCAGTGACAAGGTCCACGAATCCGCCGTAATCCACCACGTTGATGCCGTCTATAACGTGGTGTTCGGACATGCCGCGGGCGGACACATCCGGGCCGAGTACGTAGATCTTGTGATCCGACAGCGCAGCCTTGACCTTATCAGCCACCACCGTCCCATCGAACGCGGCATACACGCCGTCTTCGATCAGCAGGATGGCGGCACCCTTGACCGCGTGGCGCAATGCGGTATCCAGAGTGCGGCGCTCAAAAGGTGACTTGTTTACCGTGTGTAGCATAGGCATTGTAGATATTTCTCCTAGAAGCTCAGGATGACTTCCTGCTCTTCCATCAGCTCGGCCAGTTGATCGTTTTCCACTACCTGCACGGGTACGATCAGATCGTCGGTGGTCAGGCCGCGCGATTCAAGCGACTCTTTTTCCACGTACAGCTTCTCGACATCGTAGCCCTCGAGCGCGCGGTAGGTCGGAGAGAAGTTCTTGACGCCGATCGCATCGGTGTTCTGCTCTTTTTTGATCTGATACACCCCGTCGTCCATGAACACCAGACTGACGTCCTGTTCAAAGGCGGCGGCGATCAGCACGACTTCCAGCGACTCCAGCGCGTAGATGGTGCCGTAGGGTGCGCGACGATTCACATACATGAACTTGCGGACCGGGCCGTCAACTTCATCGTCTTCCCAGGGTTCTGCCATAACTAAAAATTCCTCAATTCAGTCGCCGAAGATGACCAGGCGGTCGGATTGGATGCCCGCCTCGATAAGCTGGCCAAGGCCGGAGATACGGAAACCTTCGGCGATATTAAAGCCGTCTTTTCCCTGGCGCTTGGATTCGTTCTCATCGAGGATGCCGCGGCGCTGCGCCGCGGCAATACAAACCACCAGATCCAGATCGTGCTCTTTGGCAAGCGAGGTCCACTCCTGGGTGATATTACGGTCGTCCTGCGGGGGTACCGCATAGCTGGTGCCGTTGTTCACCCCGTCGTGATAGAAAAACACACGAAAGACTTCATGCCCCTTGGCCAGGGCGGCCTTGGTGAACTGTATCGCAGAGTCAGCGGATTGATGCTGATACGGTCCTTCATTAACCAGTACGGATAACTTCATTATGCCTCTGCTCCCCGATTAGAAACGGATGTGAGTAGATGCATTCAAGCTGGCACGAGCGCCACGCCAGTTGTCCACGTGGTACTTGGTGAACGGCAATCCGGTGACTTCAAAGAACCGCGGCCAGCCGATGCGCTCGACCCATTCGTTGATCCGTTCCCAGTCCTTGGCGCCGGCTTTGTATTCTTTGAGAATACGCTTGACGATGGCGGTGGCTTCGGGCCAGCGCGGCGGATTGTTCGGAATACCGGAAGCAACCAGTTTCTGGAAAGTCGGCTTGCCACGGGCGTTGGAGTGGTTACCACCGATCCAGATAGCCAGCTTGGTGTGCTCGGCGTCGTTGATCTGCATCGGCGGGCAGGGTGGGAAGCAGGCGCCGCAGCAGATGCATTTCTTTTCGTCGACTTCCAGCGAAGGCTTGCCGTTGACCATGGCGGGGCGAATCGCCGCGACCGGGCAGCGGGCAACCACCGAGGGACGCTCACAGACGTTCGAGACCAGGTTGTGGTCGATCTTCGGTGGTTTGGTGTGCTGCACGTTGATGGCGATGTCACCCTGGCCACCGCAGTTGATCTGGCAGCAGGAGGTGGTGATGTGCACGCGGTTGGGCATGTTCCAGGCAGTGAACTCGCCGATCAGCTCGTCCATCATGGACTTGACCACGCCGGAGGCGTCGGTGCCCGGAATGTCGCAGTGCAGCCAGCCCTGGGTGTGGGACAGGCTGGTGACAGAGTTCTTGGTGCCGCCGACTACAAAACCGGCGTTGGTCAGCGCTTCGATCAGCGGCTGGACCTTGGTTTCGTCGGTGACGATATATTCGATGTTGGAACGAATGGTGAAACGGATGTAGCCGTCGGCGTATTTGTCACCAATATCGCACAGGGTGCGCAGGGTGAAGACGTCGAGGATACGCTGGGTGCCGGCTTTGATGGTGAAGACCTGGTCGCCGCTGAAGGCCACGTGGCGCAGTACGCCGGGCTGCGGATCGTCGTGGTATTTCCACTGACCGAAGTTCTTGCGCATCACCGGATGCATGTACTGGAAACCGTCGGGGCAACCCGATTCG
>JASBSN010000034.1 GCA_030148915.1 Thiogranum sp. | reverse complement strand
CGGGGTCGACTCAGGCGCAACCCGGCGATGCGCAGAAGGCGGACCGCCCGTGCGCGCAACCCGCCCGCCCGTTGAATCGGGAAGTGGGTTTTTTGCAGCAGCTTTCGGCGCTCCACGACAGGGTGCGACAGCGGCTCTCCGCTGGCCGCGCCGGGAAAGATGGCCACTTCGTGGCCGCGCGCGAGCAGCCCGTCGATCTGGCTGAGAATAAAGGTTTCGGAGAGCTTGGGAAACGAGTCGACAAACAGCGCAATCTTCATGATCGGGGGGCGAAGGCCTGACGTAGCGCTCTGACCTTCGGGCGCACCCTGCCGGCGTAGAGAAACGGCAACGGCGACAGGCAGTAATGGTAGGCTTTATAGACTTTCAAATAATCCAGGACCGTTCGCGACGAGGCGAGCCCCTCGGCGATGTAGCGATACATTTTGCGGCAGAAATACCGTTCCCCCTCCTGCTTCAGCAGCGCCCTATCGGCCGGCATCTCGGTGTATAAGGTCTCGAGCAGATAGAGGCTGTCCTCGATCCAGTCGTTGATCGACACCGTCGAGCCGCGGTTGTTCTGGTGGCGGCGGAAACCGGACTTGATCGCTCGCACATCCGCCCTGCCGTGCCTTGCCAACAGCGTAAAGGTAGGCACCAGGTCATCGTAGAGATGTTTTTTCGAATAAAACCCCCCGACCTCTTTCAAGCGGGCGGTGTTATAGAGCGTACTGCACAGATAAATCGCCGTAACCCCGGCAAACCAGCCAAAAATAAACGCCGCCGACGAGGATTCGCGGGCGTGGTTCTCGTGCTCTTCAAGCACGTTGTTGTCACCGTCGATGACCCGCACCCCGGTGAACACCACGCCCACTTCCTGACCGGGTTTCAAGGCTGATACGCAGGCTTCGACAAAGTCCGTATCGATCGTGTCGTCATCGTGGAACAGCAGAAAATACTCGCCGCGCGCCTGCTGCAGGCAGAAATTGAAATTATTGTTCGGGCCGATATTGGTCGCCTGGCGGAAATAGCGCAAACGCGGATCGTCAATCGACTCGACCAGTTGCTGGGTATGGTCGCTCGAGCAGTTGTCCGACACGACAACCTCTATATTCTGATAGGTTTGCGCCAACGCGCGGTCAATACACCCCTGCAACTTCCCCGCCGCGCGGTTGTACGTGGGTATACCGATGGTGACCAGTGGGCCGTTACTGCTGTGCATGACATTCGCTCATCGTATCGAGTTCGTTGCGGTATTTGATCACGCCGGCCGGATTGCCCGCGACAATCGCTCCGGCCGGTACATCCTTGGTGACTACCGCACCGGCGGCCACCACCGCCCCGGCGCCGATGGCGACGCCACTGAGCACAATCGCCCCGGTGCCTATCCAGGCCTCGTCACCGATGGTAATGGCGCCCTTGGTCGTCAACGCCTGCCTGCGGATAGGCTCTTCGGGCGCCAGGCCGTGGTCGTAGGAATACAGCGCCACGTTCGCCGCCACCATGACGCCCTCGCCGATCACAATAGGCGCCAGAAAGGCCTTGAGCTGACAACCGGGATGAATACTGGAGCCCTCGCCCACTTCTATGCGCGCGCCCTGACCGGTTTCCGCCACGGTGTCGCCATGGAAAACGACTTTGTCGCCCAGGATCACCGGACCGCCCTCGCTGTGCTCAAAGATACAGCAGCCGGGCCCGAGGTACACGTGCCGACCCAATTGCAGATCGGCATGATAAACGACGGCCGCGGCATCGATATAGCCCCGCGGCGTATAATAAGCGAGCGAGACGTGATCCATACCCGGCGGCGCCAGCACGGCGGCCAGCCGGCTGGACAGTCTTCCGAGCGGGCTCTCGCCGCTGCGGCGCATCCAGAATCTCATCCAGCATTGGACAAATCGACTCTGCCCGGCCTGGCTCCCCCCGCGACTGATTCGATAACGTGTATTCTGTGCTAAGCGCATCTTGTCCTACTCATCCTACTGACGTTAAGCCAGTCCGCGAGATGTATGTACCGATCCTCAGTCATCGGTGGGCGTCCGGGCATCTTGAATCGGGGTTTCACTCACCCCCGCGCCCGCGGTTAATAGCCGCGCCACAACCGGGGTTAATTTTTCAGCGTCGAAGCGCCGCGATTCTGCTACTATCCGCTTCTCTCAACGGCCTGTAATTTGGAAATAAAGTAAAGATCTACAGGCAGTTGCCGAGTTACACCAGGAAATACTTTTGCCAGCCCTCGAGGATCGCATGTCCAGCAACGATATCGCCATTAAGCTAGAAAATGTCAATAAAGTCTACCGATTGGGCGCAAAAGACGAAAGCGACGAATCCCTGCTGCAATCCTTTATGAGCATGGTCAAGAGTCCGGTGAAAAACTACCGCAAGTACCGCTCGCTGTATGATTTCTCCGATCTGGATTTCGACAACCCCGACGTCAACCCCGACCCCAACATTTTATGGGCCTTGCGCAACGTGAGCTTCAATGTACACCAGGGAGAGGTGGTCGGCATTATCGGGCGCAATGGCGCGGGGAAATCGACCCTGCTGAAAATTCTCTCCAAGATCACGCCGCCGGCGCGCGGGCGCGTGGAGATACATGGGCGCACCTCCAGCCTGCTCGAAGTCGGCACCGGTTTTCACAACGAGCTGACCGGGCGCGAAAACGTCTACTTGAATGCCACGATCCTGGGCATGCGCAAAAAGGAAGTCGACCGCAAGTTCGACGAAATCGTCGAATTTTCCGGCGTCGAAAAGTTTCTCGATACGCCCGTCAAGCGCTACTCCAGCGGCATGCGCGTGCGCCTGGCATTTTCCGTCGCCGCCCACCTCGAGCCGGAAATACTGATCATCGATGAGGTGCTGGCCGTGGGCGATGCGGCCTTTCAGGAAAAATGTCTGAACAAAATGGAAGACGTCGGCCATCAGGGCCGCACGGTCTTTTTTGTCTCGCACAACATGCCTGCCGTCACCCGCCTGTGCCAGCGTGTCGTATCGCTGCAAAACGGCCAGGTGGTCGCCGACGGACCGGCTCACGAGATCGTCGCCGCCTACATGCACGACGGGCATGCCTCTGCCGCTACCCGTTCATGGGAGACGCTTGAAACTTCGCCGGGAGGTGACATCGCGCGCCTGCGCCAAGTGCGCGTGAAGCAGGATAACGGGCAGACAGCCGCCTCATTCGACATCCGCTCGACGGTCGGATTGGAGATGACCTTCGAGGTCATCGAAGAAGGCTACAGCATGTTGCCCCATTTTAAACTACTCAACGACGAAGGCGTCCTGGCGTTCATCAGCGTCGATCTGGACCCGGAGTGGCGCAAGAAAAAACGCCCTAAAGGCACCTACACCGCAACGGCCTGGATCCCGGGGAATCTGCTCGCCGAAGGCAACTTCTTTATCCACGCCGCGCTGACCACGATGCAGCCGCTTTCCCTGCTGCAGTTTCATGAAAGAGAAGCGGTCAGTTTTCAGGTCTTCGACCCCATGGAAGGCGATTCGGCGCGCGGCGATTGGGCCAAGGATATACGCGGGCTGATCCGCCCGCTGCTGCGCTGGGAAACCGAGTTCAGCGGCTAGCCAATTAATCAGGGCTTGCCTAAATCACATCCACGAAGACGCGCTCCATACGCCGGAAATAAATCGCCCCGGAGACCAACACCAGCAGCGCGACGATGGAACCGGGCAGAATGTAGGCCCACGGCATGGGCGTTCCCAGCAGACTGGCGCGAAAACCTTCCACCACGGCCACGATCGGATTGAGTGAGTACAGAAGCCGATACTTATCGGGAATGGCCGAGGCCGTGTAGAGGATGGGCGCGGAATAAATCAACATACGGATCACAAACGGCATGGCGAACTTCACGTCTCTGTAGCGGATCGCGAGCGCTGACAACCACAAGCCCAGACCGGTAGGAACCGTCACCATCAAGGCCACCAGCAGCGGCAGATAGATCAGATTCCAGGTTGGGCTCACCTGGTAGTAGATCATCACTCCGACCACGATCAACAATGAAATCGAGAAATCCACCAGCTTCGCCAGCACCGAGGTCAGCGGGAATATCACCCGGGGGAAATACACCTTACCAAGCAAATTCTGTCCACTGACCAGGCTCTGACTGGAAGCCGCCATCGACTCGGACATGTAGCTCCAGGGAATGATGGCCAAAGTGGAGAAGAGAATATACGGAACGCCGTCAGTCGGTACTTTCGCCACCTTGCCGAAAATCACGCTGAAAATGATGATCTGCACCAGCGGATTGAGTATCGCCCAGGAAAAGCCCAGCACCGTCTGGGCATAGAGCACTTTGATATCCCGCCAGACGAGAAAATAAAACAAATCCCGGTAGGCCTTCAGTTCCTGGAAATCAGGAAATTCCCATCCGCTCGCCGGTTCGATAACCGTAACCATTGCCTTCCTGTCCGTCGGGGAGTTCATGCTACTTCCTTAAAATAAAGTGATTGCCGCGCCGATTGGCTGCCCTACCGATCTCTACCAGATTTTCCACGGCGCCTTGCCACTGTGCCACAAATCTTCGAGGACGTGCTTGTCGCGCAGCGAATCCATCGGCTGCCAGAACCCGCTGTGCCGGAACGCCGACAGCTGGCCCTGGTTGGCGAGGGTTTCCATCGGCTCTTTTTCCCAGGTGGTCGCATCGCCGTCGATATAGTCGATCACCCCCGGCTCCAGGACAAAGAACCCGCTGTTGACCCAGGCGCCATCTCCGTCCGGCTTTTCCTTGAAAGACGCGACCGTGTTCTCCTCCCGGCCCAGACGGAAGGCGCCGAAACGGCCCGGTGGCTGGGCCGCCGTCAATGTCGCCAGCGTGCCCTGGGATTTGTGGAAGGCGAGAAGCTCGGTGATATTAACATCTGAAACCCCGTCACCATACGTCATACAGAAGGTTTCGTCCTTCACATATTCCTGCACCCGCTTCAACCGGCCGCCGGTCAGCGTCTCGGTGCCGGTTTCCACCAGCGTGACGGACCAGGGTTCGGACTTGTTGTTGTGGACATCGATACTGTTGTTTCTGAGATCAAAGGTGAGATCGGCGCAGTGAAGATGGTAGTTGGCGAAGTATTCTTTGATGACATGCGATTTATAACCGCA